>NZ_JAUBQM010000055.1:0-44736 GCF_036701245.1 Microcoleus sp. Pol14D4 | reverse complement strand
ATTAATTATGAAATGGAACCGAAAGATCAAAAACAAAGGTAACGCGAGTTGATGCAGTTTAGATGTCGAACAGCTTAGCTTCGCTTCACGTACTTCAAAAACTTTTAAAGCAAGCGATAGGAGAAGGTTGTAGAAAAGTGAGGGTGAGAAGGTGCGATCGCCCTGGGATCGGGTGCGAGCGTTTTGACGGGGTGACAAGCAAGTGGAAAGACTTACAAGACTTACGGTTTGAGTTGATATACCTCAAAAAAGATCGGAGTCGGTGTGTTCGGTGATGTTTTTTGGGTTTCTCTCGTGGAAAATGAGGCTGCATCGGGCGCTCGCTACCGATCGTATGAGTGAATAAACCTGTCAATAATCCCCTATCTTTTTCGTAGTTCAGCAGTCTTAATGCTCTTATAATCAAAGTTTCAGAGGCGTTCTCATCCCCTAAGTGCCTTTCGTAAAGCTAAGTTTTGCTAAGATGTAATAAATATAGTCATTTCAAATAAAAAAGAGACACTATTGAGCGCAGTAGGCACAGATGAGTTCATCTAAAGATGTGCCAGGAGGAGCATACATTCTGGCTCGCTTTAAGGCACTAAAATCGTGTTCAATATCGTTCAGATAGGCGAGAATATTTCGGGAGAAAAAGAACTTGATGACCCGTTTCCTCTAGCAGTTCTCGAATCGCTGTTTTTCGATGAATCGGTGCATTATCCATGATTAATATAGATGGCTTTGTTAGAGAGGGTAATAAATATAAAGATAACCACCCTTCAAAGCCTTCTGCATTGAGGCTTCCCGTAAAAACCATTGGGGCAATTAAGTCCTTTTCTCCTTTGCGTCTTCCGGCTACTAGATTTTCTCTTTATTCCCCGTTTGCCGGACTTTTCACCCAGATTTTTTTTCCTTTTTTTGACCAGCCAAATGCACAATCGTGAAACTCTTCAAATCCTGACTCATCAATCAATAAAAACCAGACTTTGACTTCCAGATACTTTAATCAATTCTCTCAGATATCTGTAGTATTTCATTCTTGCTTCTCGGTTTCTCTCCTGGTAACGAAGTTGTTTTTTTTTCGAGTAATTTTAAATTTTTTAAGAGCCTAAGATATGGCACTTGGTCTTACTCCAAACTTCATGGCTCTGTCGATTAATCTGGCATCTGAATTCTCTTTTACCTCCTTTTCTAAGGCTTGCCCATCTAGTTTTCTCTTACGCCTTTTTACCTGTGTGGCTCTAAGGTCTGTCCGACCCAGCCACCGATATATCGTTGCCACAACTACCTGAAAAAGTCCGATCGCTTGAGCGATACGACCGCCATTTTCTACATAATCCACTACTCTTTTTCTCCAATCAATACTGTCAGACATTTTCCTAGCGGCTTCACTATTTTTATTCATTTTACCTCATTTTTAAATTGTCTCATACTTATTTGAAATAACTATAACTCTTGGACGTGTTGCCCAATCAATGTTGTCGGTTTTAGTTGACATTGGTACTCCTACGAAAATGCCTAAACAGAGGGGAAAATCCCCCGGCTGGGAAAAAGGAAAAGTACGTACTAAGTCACCGTGCTATCCCACTGTTAAAAAACGGGTTTATCGAAGCAAAAAGTGTTCAATATTAGCTGTTTAATCTTCTACCTATTGAATTTTTGAGCAACAGCTTGCCTTCTATTCAAAGGCAGCTAGTTTTAGCTGCGACCATTTTTTAGTCTAAACTCCAGCTATTAACAGAAGTACAAAAACTAAAAGCAAATTTACAGGAAAATCGCGACTAAATATATCAGCAACTAGATGTACCTACTCCACTAAAGCTTGTCGCTGAGCCTCCAACAATTCCTGAATCCCTATTTCTGCCACATCCAAAATTTGATTTAACTGACTCCGGCTGAAACTTCCCTCTTCCGCAGTTCCCTGAATTTCAATGATATTCAAATCTCCATTCATTACCACATTACAATCAATTTCCGCCGCCACATCTTCAAGATAATTCAAATCTAAAAACGGCTCCCCTTCCAAAAGTCCCACAGACACGGCAGCAACTTGGCGAATCAAGGGCGATCGCACTAAATCACCTTTTTGCACCAACTTGTTCAAAGCATCAGCCACAGCCACAAACCCGCCAGTAATTGAAGTCGTGCGAGTCCCCGCGTCAGCTTGCAAAACATCGGCATCGACAAGTATGGTGCGTTCTCCCAATAATTGCATATCCAAGCACGATCGCAAACTGCGCCCAATCAACCGCTGAATCTCTTGAGTCCGTCCCGATAATTTCATAAATTCCCGCTCTTGTCGCTGCGGCGTAGAACCAGGCAACATTCGGTATTCCGCTGTTAGCCAACCTTGTCCCGTATTCTCCAGAAACCTAGGCACTCCCGGCTTGATTGTCACGCTGCAAAGTACCTGAGTATCGCCACTTTTCGCCAGTACGGAACCGCTAGCAAATTTGGTAAACTGTCGATCGAAACTAATCGGACGAAGTTGATTTGGTTGTCTGCCGTCAGGACGCTGGAAAGACATAATATTTAGATAATTGATAATGGGGAATTGGGCATTGATATTCCGGCTTTTTTTGACTCGTTAAATAAGCATTCATTCCCATCTAAAATCTAAAATGGTATTACTATTTGTCCTTAGCTTCGATCAATTTTAGAATATCCTGCTGGACTTGTTCAGGGGATCGATCGCCATCAACAGTTAACAGTTTGTTGCGGTATTCGTAATACTCTAAAAGGGGAATAGTGCGTTCGTGGAACAAATCGAGCCGACGCTGTAAAATTTCAGGATGGTCATCCGATCGATCGCGCTCGATCGACCTGCTGAGCAAAACCTCGATCGGCACTTTCAGCCAAACCGCCCAATCTAGCTCCTGCGCCAACTCCTCTAATAAAAAATCCAACTCCTCAGCTTGAAAAGCAGTTCGCGGATAGCCCTCCAATACCCAGCCATTAAAGACATCCCACAGCAGCAGTCGGCGGCGAAAGAATTCAATCATAGTTGCGTCGGGAACTAATTCCCCTCTTTCGACATAAGACGCCGCCAGCTTGCCTAAATCTGTGTCTTCTGCGATCGCCTCCCGTAGAATGTCCCCCACAGCCAGCAAAGGAAGGCTCAAATTGCTGCACAGTAGTTCAGCCTGAGTTCCCTTTCCCGCTCCTGGCCCTCCCAGAATCACCACTCTCACAGTCCCTGCTCCTAGTGCCGCGACATTCAAATTTTACGCGATGTGTGTACCTTTTCTGAAAAGCCCTAGACGCAGCGAGACTCTCATCACCTTGGTTTTTCACCCTATAACTGTATAAATGTCAAGCTCCACGCCGTATTTTCCTAAAAAACCCCGTTTCTCTGTAAGTGCTAATTGAGTTCAAAAATCGAACAAACGACTGCGAATGCCACTGCCGCGAGCTTTTGACAACTTGTATATCTAGTGTTCGATCCGATGTGCACTCGGCCCCGTACACTATATATTGTCAAGCAGGCTTCAGCCACGCCAAGGTCGGAGCTGCACTCAAGACTTAGTTGCTGATTAAATATTGCCCTATGGTTGCTCAGTTACAAACCCCTAAACTAAATTTAAACCACAGCTTGCCCTACACAGTTCAAGGGCTGGTGCAAGTCTTTACAGGCCCGCACCGCTGCTTTTTTACCAGTGTCATGGCTCAGGCCCTCAGAATTGCAGGACAAGGATCTCCCGTGCTAGCGGTGCAGTTCCTCAAAGGGGGAATTAATCAAGGGCATCAGCATCCGGTGCGGCTGGGGCAAAATTTAGATTGGGTGCGCTGCGATTTGTCACGCTGCATTGAGAATGCCGATTTAGATGAGCTGGAGACGCGATCGATCGAACAATTGTGGCAGTATGTTCAAAATGCGGTGCGCGAAGGTCGTTATTCCTTAGTTATTCTCGATGAATTGAGTTTAGCTGTTAATTTGGGGTTGATTCCCGAAGCCGAAGTGGTGGCATTGATTGACAGCAAGCCGCATCATTTGGATATGATTTTTACCGGGCCATCCATGCCCCAAAGAATTTTGGATGTTGCCGACCAAATTACTGAAATTCGCCGCAGTTAAGGACAATGATTCAAGTTGCGATCGCTTTTTTAGCGGTCGCATTTTTTATGTAAAAAAATAGTATCTAGAAAAAGAGGCGATCGCTTAGCTCAAAGAGCGATCGCACGCTGATCAATGTACCAGCGACGTTACGCTTGAACTACCGGATCGAAAACAACACTCAATCGATCCGCCGGCACCATCCGCTTGAGAATTTTCAAGTGACCGTCTGCATCAGACCAACTGCGAAACTCACCCACAACCACCTTTTCCACATTTGGAAGCGAGCGAACTATAGTCCACGGCTTGAGACGTTTTTCTTGCAACATACTAGATAAATCTCCTTGGTAAATTGGAGCAAAAGCCAGTCCCCATGGTTGGCCACGGTCGAGGACTGGCTTTTGACTTTGCAAACTTGCCCTTCTCTAAGAACATAGCACAAAAAAAGGGTTTGTGATTATATCTTATTTTTCGCTTTTTTTAGAGCTATTTTCTACATAACAGATGATTAAACTCAAAACTTGTTAACTCTTTAATTCCCAACTCAAAACTATTTCATGACAAACACTTCGACTTCGCTTGGGGTGCAGCCTGACTAATAAATTCTGCCTTCTACCTTCTACCTTCCTTCTACAAATCCCGCCGCGACAGCAGAAACCAGATCCCACCCAAACCCAAAACACCGCACAAAACCCCGCCTTCCCACCCAAAAACAGTCCCCCCCGGCAAATGCCCAGGCTTTGCTTTAGAAGTAAAATTCAGCTCCGAATAGTATACCCACTGGCTGTTAACCCGCCAGCCCACTCGATCGCCAAACTTCTCCCAAACTGTAGCATCATAAACACCAGGCTTTCCCCCCAACTTGAGCCACAAACCCTTTTGCACAGAAAAACCAAATCTGCGGTGACTGTGCCGCACCCAAAGTTGATCGATAGTCTGCAAATCCTTAGCTGGAAACTTCCTAATATCTTCCTCGCTCAAATAACCCCGTGAATTTTGCTGCATCACCTCCAGCATTTTCGCAGAAGTTTCCTCATCAGCACCCCGCCAATTTTTAGCAGCCAGCAGCCTTGCCAAGTGAGAATAATCAATACCTTTTTCCGACTCTAAATTCACAGAAATTAGCGGAGTCTCAGTCACAGGTTGAGTCGGAACCGAAGGACTAACAACAGTTGCCTGCTGCGACTTTTCCAGCACGGGGACAACAACAACAGGAGGTTTTAAAGCATCCAAAACTTCCACAGCCGATTTGTAGCGATCTTTAACATATTCCTGAATCAACTTATCCAAAACCCGACCTAAATCCTCGCTAATTTGTGTTCCTTTTGGCAAAGCCTCCCTCCAAAGCCAGCGGCCTTCAAGTGGATCGTAAAGGTCATCGTGAATGTCCCCATAGATATCCAGGTAAGGCATAACAGAAGTCAGCAAGCGGATGCAAGTCACCCCCAAACTATAAAGGTCGCTAGCAGGAACAGCCCTACCGTGACGCTGTTCAAGAGCCGCGTAGCCGGGAGTTCCCAACTTAGTTCCTGTTTTGGTCGGAGCAGCAGCTACTACCTGTTTAGAAACCCCAAAATCTATTAGCACTAACTTACGATCGCGAGATCTGCGGATCACATTCTCAGGCTTAATATCGCGGTGAATTACATTTCTGTCGTGAACAAACTTCAGTAAAGGCAACAAATCTAACAGCAGTTCGCAAGTTTTTATTTCGCTATAAGCACCGTAGTTATCTAACTCATCCTTTAAATTATTGCCATCAATAAACTCTTGGACTAAATACAAGCGCCCATCTTCCTCAAAATAAGAAATTAACTGAGGAATTTGCGGGTGCTTCAGTTCGTATAACCGCCTTGCCTCTTGTTCAAACAGTCGAACATATTTTTTAAAATGACCGGGCTTCCGCTGAAATTCTTGAGGGGGTGACAACTGTTTTATCACGCACAATTCCTCAAATTTTCCATGATTAACAGCTCGAAAAGTCCTACCAAATCCCCCGTCGCGCAGCGGCTCAGTTGCTGAATAAAGGTCTTTTAGCAGCAGCTTTGAACCACAATTAAGACAATACTTTGTGCCTGGTGGGTTCTGACGCTTGTCTCTTGGGCAATCGAGATTAAGGCAGTATGTCATATATTAAAAAAATGCGAACAAAATTATACTCAGGGTTTTATATTATTCAAGAGTCCGATCGCGAGCTGGTTTTTGTAGAGGCGAGACCTCGAACCTTACGGAGACGGCAGCCACCCTCGCGATCGGAGGGGGCGCTCTCACCAGACTGCCCCTGAGCAAGTATAACTCTCTTGAGGGTTGGACCTCAAACTCGAAGTCCATATCTAACCTTAGACTCCGCTCCGTGCAAAACATTTGATTTAGCGGTCAAAGAGCCACCAGATCAAACAGAAATAGTAATTTATTACCAGCCCCGTGAGTTCTGCAACGCCAAAAAAACTGAGGATTCCGCCTGAGATATAATTTTATTGCCAGAGAGAAGCACGCTAACGGGAGCCACAGCTTCCGTCAAGTTCGATCTACTTTAATATCTTACCCGGATAATTTTTAACTTAACCAGGCATAATTAACAATCCAAAAATCCCCAACAAACGCACGTTAAAATCAATAATAGCTTCCTCGATCGCAACCCGATCCAGACCTGACACTTAGCCAGTTTTCCCTGTTTACTTTTTTCAGCTATTACCAGTTATATCTAATTCGATCGGTCTACTTAATTAGGAATCGCCAGTGACACCAAAACTACAGCCCTCTCCCACTCCAAACTCCCGCATAAAATCACCAAAAGTACCATGGTTCGAGCGGTTCATGGCACTGGTCGCCCTAGGAAATTTAAGTCTAGTATTATTTGACATAACTTACGTCCCCGGTCGAGATTTCTACCTCCGGCAACTGCCAGTTCTAACTCAAGTATACGACCCATTTAAAGGAATTAAACCCCACCGAGACACCCAGCAATATCTAGAAACCTTAGAGGAGTTAAAAATTCAAGTAGTTCAAACAGGGTTGCCCTCTCCCCAAGTAGCAGCAAAATTGCAGGAAATAAACACTCTGAGCGCGAAAATGATCGACGAAGATCCCTTTCGAGTAGCATCAAAAAGCGGCACCCTAGAAAAAATAAAAGACCGGATGCGCGATCGCGTCCCAAATCCGCAAGGCTCCGCTAAAAAATCATTCCAAACATTCTGGAGTCCTGACTATTTAAACAAACAAGGCTGGCAAAAAGAAATCAAGTGGTTTGACACCAAAATCAAGCCATTAATCGCCACTAACTATTACCGCGAGATCGGAGAAAACGGCGAATTTACCGATAAATTCTGGCAAATCGACCTGCCATTCATTGCCATATTCGCGATCGAATTTCTCGCCCGTACCTACTTGATCGGCCGCCGCCACCGCAGCGTCACTTGGCGATCGGCTATGCTTTGGCGATGGTACGACATCTTTCTGCTCCTCCCATTCTGGCGCCTGTTGCGAATATTACCCGTCACAATTCGCATCCACCAAGCCAAAATGCCAGATCTCCAACCCATACGCACCCAAATCAGCCGAGGTTTCGTCGCCAACTTCGCCCAAGAATTGACCGAAGTTGTAGTAATTCAACTCATCAACCAGATGCAACAATCAATTACCACCGGCGAACTGGCTCGTCAACTATTTCAATCTAAAAAACAGCGCTATCTAGACATCAACAATATCAATGAAATAGAAGCGATCGCCACCCATCTAGTCCAAATAACCGTCTACAAAGTCCTCCCGCAACTCCAACCCGACCTAGAAGCCCTCCTCCGGTACAATATTGAAACCTTCCTCAAACAATCCCCCCTGTATGAAGGATGGAAGCAAGTACCCGGCCTGGGAAACCTGCCTCGACAGCTAGCAGAGCAATTAGTTGCAGAACTTTCAAAATTAGCCACCCTCGGCCCCCAAGATGCCTACGAAGCCTTCAAAATCGCCAGCGAAGACCCCATAAGCATCAAACTCTCCAGCCAGCTAGTCCAACATTTCGGGCAAGCTTTAGGAACCGAACTGCAACAGCAGCAAACCTGGCAAGAAATACAACTGCTGCTGTGCGACTTCCTAGAAGAGTTTAAAATCAACTACATTCAGCGGTTGAGCGAAGAAGACTTCGAGAAAATTTTAGAACAAGCCAAAGAATTGCAACGGATAGCCCCGCGTTAGGGCAAGTTTCCCCAGGCGATGCCCCCTTGGAAGCGGTACAAGACCGCTTCCACGAATAACCAATTGTAAGCAGACTGTCCCACCCACATCACCTTCACGTCCGCGCCACAAATCTTCGATCCTTTCCCACTGTTAATCCCGTAGGGCATAACAGCGACTTGTCATGCCGAGCGAATCCTTCTAGTCGGCTATATCTCTCCTTTACCTTCCTTTACATCAACTGATGACAAACCCTAGCCTCTCGGATTTGAAGAACCTTAAAATCCTTGCCAGCAATGTGTTCACCTCTAATACCAAATTCACTATTAAGCTGAGATAGTGTCGCAGAATTAAAAGAATAGCCTCAGCTTTCTCCTCTGTCATAATCCCCTCTGCTCCAGCGCTCTACTTATTTTTTTCTTCTCCAATTAGCAATTAGCAATTACCCTGCTGTAACTCTTGCAAATGAAACTTGCGGGAATTGTAAAGTTTCATTTGCGATGGCATTCTCTACGAGAGTCATCTGCAGGGTTGTGCATCAAATCTTCAGCGCGCTAGTGAGTTAGACCGCCGTTACGGTTCTCAGCGGCCTGCGTGTCATTTTTTTAGCGAGAAAGGTCAATTTTTTTTAGACGTATATTATATCACTTTATATGTAAGTTTGATTAAATTATACTTTTTAGTAGCACTGTGTAAAGTAAAGTTAAAAACTACTACAAATATCTCTAAACGAGGTAATCTACTAGATAGGATTTCTAACTGCTTTGCTAAGCAATAAAAAATTACAACTGCTAGAAAAAAATAAGGCGCGTCAGCATTTTAAGTCAGCTATAATTATAAAGCTTTCAGGGAAAATACGTAAGTAGCAATGCTTGTTCAAGTAAATTACTTTCTAAAAATTTACACTAACTCTTATAAATTGCTTTTCAATATATATTTCCTCAGCCTCATTTCACTAAATCCACTGAAAATTTTCAGCCAACTCGTTACCCCAGGAGTAACACCAATAAATGTCACAGACCTCTCCAACCACTTTCCTGTCAAACCGTTCAAAAAAAAAGGTGTCCCTGCGCCTGATTTTAGTATTGCCATTCGTCGTGCAAATCTTTGCTGCCGTCGGGCTCACTGGCTGGCTCTCCTTACGCAACGGGCAAAAAGCAGTCAACAAAGTTGCTAGCCAGTTGCGGAGTGAAATTACGGCCCGCATCCAGCAGCAGCTCAACACTTACCTAGACACAGCCCCTCGCGTCAATCAACTGAATGCCAATGCCCTTCGCCTAGGATACTTAAATCCCGACGAATTGGAGAGTACGGAGCGCTATTTGTGGGAGCAAATTCAAGCCTTTCCTTCTCTGCCCAATATGGGTTTTGCTACTAAAACTGGAGAATTCATTGCCATTGAACGCCAAGAGAATGGCAAAGTAGTTTTTAAAATAGCAGACAAAGACCATTCCAATGAACTTCATATTTATGAATCTGATAGCAAAGGCAATCAAACGAAGCTTTTAAAAGTCTCCCGCAACTACAATATACTCACCCGTTCATGGTATAAAGACAGTGTACGCTTAGGCAAGCCCACATGGAGCGAAATTTTTTCGCTTACAGGTCAGAAAACGCTCTCGCTTCCTGCCGGACATCCTGTTTATGACGAAAGTGGCGAACTGCGCGGGGTATTCGTTGCTAATTTTCTGATCTCTTTCCTCAGTGACTTCCTGCACCGCTTAAACATTGGTCGTTCAGGACAAACATTCATTATGGAACGTTCTGGACTCCTAGTAGCCAGTTCAACTCTCAAAGAAGCATTTATCACCAACAATGACAAGCTCGATCGCCTGAATGCTTTAGAGAGCACAGATGATTTAATTCGGCTGACAACAGCGCATTTAAAAGAACACTTTGGCGACCTCACTAAAATTAATAGCTCTCAGCAATTGGATTTTACGATCGCCGGCCAGCGGCAATTCCTCCAAGTTATGCCCTTTCAGGATAGCCGAGGATTGGACTGGCTGATCGTCGTCGTAGTTCCTGAAAGCGATTTCATGGATCAAATTAACGCCAATACCCAGACTACCATTTTGTTGTGTTTGGGAGCCTTGGCGCTAGCTACCGTTTTGGGAATCTTAACCGCACGCTGGATTACCAGCCCGATTCTCCGTTTGAGCGCAGCTTCTAGGGCGATCGCCAGTGGCGACTTAGAGAAAAATGTCCAGGTAAAAGGCGTAGAAGAACTAGAAGTTTTGGGTCAGTCTTTCAATCTTATGGCACAACAGTTGCGCGAATCCTTTGAGGCGCTAGCCAAGACCAATTCCGAGCTAGAACTCCGAGTAGAAGAACGCACCGCTGAACTCACAGCAGCCAAACACATCGCTGATACTGCCAACCAAGCTAAAAGTGAATTTTTAGCGAATATGAGTCACGAATTGAGAACGCCACTCAATGGCATTTTAGGATACGCTCAAATCCTAGAACGCTCAAAAACGATGGCTCCGAAAGATATCCAAGGCATCAGTATTATTCACCAGTGTGGTTCCCACCTGTTAACCCTGATTAATGACATCTTAGACCTCGCTAAAATTGAAGCTCAGAAATTGGAACTGTACGCGAAAGATTTCCATTTTCCTTCCTTTTTGCAGGGAGTCGCGGAAATCTGCCGCATCCGAGCCGAACAAAAAGGAATTGCTTTTGTTTATCAACCCAGTTCGGAAATCCCTGCTGGCATCTACGCTGACGAGAAACGCTTGCGACAGGTAGTAATTAACTTACTGAGCAATGCAATTAAGTTTACAGACTCGGGACGAGTAACTTTTAAGATAGAACATCTGGAAAAGGGGACAGGTGAAAAGGTACAAACCAATGACCAAAAGCCAGCCTCACAAATTCACAAAATTCGGTTTCAAATAGAAGATACTGGCGTTGGTATGACACCAGAACAATTAGAAAAAATATTTTTGCCTTTTGAACAGGTAGGAGACAGCAATCGTCAGGCGGAAGGAACAGGACTCGGTTTAACAATTAGCCAGAAAATTGTCGAAATGATGGGTAGTACAATTCAAGTAAAAAGTCAGTCACGAGTCGGCAGTGTTTTTTGGCTAGATTTGGATTTACCGGAAGCGGCAGACTGGGCAAATACAGCCACGCTTGCCAAGCAAAGAAAGCTGGTTGGCTACCAAGGTAGAAAGCAGAAAGTTTTGGTTGTGGATGACAAATGGGAAAATCTCTCGGTCATTGTCAATCTCCTGGAACCCCTCGGCTTTGAAGTAACCGAAGCTAAAAACGGTCAAGAGGGTTTAGAAAAAGTAGAAGAGTTTAAGTTCGATTTGATTCTCACTGACTTAGTGATGCCAGTGTTAGATGGCTTTGAGATGATGCGCCGTATCCGAAATTTGCCCCACTATAAAGACGTGGCAATCATTGCTTCCTCTGCCAGTGTATTTGCTACCGACCAACATAAAAGTTTGGAGGGAGGAGCCAACGATTTTGTCGGTAAGCCAGTGCAGGCAGAAGAGCTATTTGAGATATTGCAAAAGTATTTAAAACTTGAATGGATATATGAAGAACGAAAAAATGAAAAAATCAGCACTATTCCTTTTTCCTCAGATCCTCAATCACTTTCTGACTCGACCTCTGTAGTAGCGCCCCCGCCAGGAGAAATGGAACTTTTATTTGAACTGGCGATGAGAGGCAACGTGAAAGGAATTGTGAAGCGCAGTGAGCACCTAGAGAAGTTAGATAGACAATTTGTACCCTTTGCTGTTGAGCTGCGCCAGTTAGCCCAAGGTTATCAAGTCAAAAAAATCAAAGAGTTTATTACATCCCACAGAATAGAAAAAGAATGAAGGCAGCAAATATGGAAACAAGTAGCATCTTAATCGTCGATGATAATCCTAGCAATCTGGACGTGCTTTCTGAAGCTTTAGCGGGTTCAGGATGGGAGATTTTGGTAGCAACTGATGGCGAAACTGCCATCGAACAGGCTGAATATAGTCAGCCTGATTTGATTCTGTTAGATGTGATGATGCCTGGAATTGACGGGTTTGAAACCTGTCATCGGTTGAAGGCAAGTCCGTTGACAAACGAAATTTCCGTTATTTTTATGACCGCTCTTTCTGACATAGGAGATAAGGTCAAAGGCTTTAATCTAGGGGCGGTGGATTACATTACTAAGCCCTTTGAACAAAAGGAGGTGTTAGCTCGCGTCCACCTTCATTTAAAACTGCGTTCTCTTACTAAAATTCTTGCATATAAAAATCTGCTTCTCAAACGGGAAATAGAAGACAGGCTCGCAGCAGAAGCAGCGTTACATCAGCTCGCGCAGGAGTTAGAAAAACGAGTGGAAGAACGAACGGCTGAACTTTCTCAAGCTTTGGATAATCTTAAAAAAGCTCAAGTGCAAATCGTTCAAAGTGAAAAGATGGCTTGCCTCGGTCAACTTGTAGCTGGGGTGGCTCACGAAATTAACAATCCAGTTAGTTTTATCTCCAATAATATTCCTATTGCCAAGGAATATATTGCCGATTTGATCGGGATGACTCGGCTTGGCCAGCACAACGTTATTTCGACATCAGAATTTGAGGATAAGTCCCAGGAGATTGAGTTAGATTTTATTGCTGAAGATTTGCCAAAAATTATTGATTCAATGGCGGTAGGAACAGAGCGCCTGTACAATCTTTCTATGTCACTGCGTAATTTCTCTCGGTTGGATACATCGGCATTAACGCCCGTGAATATTCACGATGGGCTAGATAGCACCCTGTTGATTTTAGGTCATCGATTGAAAGGTAAAGGCACTCACCCAGCTATTAAGGTTATTAAAGAGTACGGCAAATTGCCGCTGGTAGAGTGCTATCCCGGACAAATCAATCAGGTGTTTATGAATGTATTAGCGAATGCAATTGATGCTTTAGAAGAGTCTACGATCAGTTGTCCGCTCTGCGGGGAAAAGCAACAGAGCAATGACAATCCACAGATTCGGATATCTACTGAAATGCTTCAGGGCGACAGAGTGGTGATTCGGATTGCTGACAATGGGCTGGGGATAACGCCGGAGATAATGCAGCATTTATTTACGCCGATGTTTACTACAAAATCAGTGGGTAAAGGGACAGGTTTAGGCTTGTCTATTAGCCGTGAGATTGTAGAAGCAAAACATGGTGGTACGCTGACCTGCATCTCCTCGCCCGAATGGGGGGTAGAGTTTGTAATTGAGCTTCCTATTCAGCATTAGTAATGGGGATTTTTTATGGTGAATCTTAGTTTGGCTGTTTTGTCAATATACCGTTAATTTGGCGATCGCCCATGTCGAATCTACCAATCACCCTCACTGTCAAACTCTTCGCCACCTATCCAGAAGCAGAGGGCTTGTCCGAACTAAAATGAGAATTTCCCAAAGAAACTCCCGTATCGCAAGTCCTAGAACGCCTGAGTGACCATCGCCAACAGTTTTAGGGACGATCGCACCGGCTTCGGTATCAACCAGGAATTTGCCCTCGCCCCACCCCACTCCAAAACGGTGATGAAGTCGTCCTTATTTCCCCTGTCAGCTCTCCTCTTCTGCCCTCGGACAGTCCGCCGATGCCGATTCGGTTTGTCACCGGACGGGCGATCGAGCTAAACTGAGAACAGAGGCCTCCCTTCGATCGGAAGAAGTCCTCAAACTTCTTGGAAGAAATTGTTTTACCTAGGAGTGGGTCAAGCCCACTTTTTTTGTTGCATTAGTCGCAGGAAAAGAGCTCAGGGCGTCTGACTTGCAAGTTGAGGACTGATTTAGTAGGGGTAATCCCCCCGCTTGAGATCCCTGCTGGGATGTTGGGTAAGTCCCAAAGTTGAAGACGAAAGTCGCAGCCACCTAATCAAACCACCTCAAAACCAAGCAATCTCAACACCAAATTTTTCCTTGCCCGTGTCCGAGTTTAGGAGTTTTAACTTAAGTATTCGATATGACTCATCCCCTAATCCCACAAATCATTGACTTAGCTACCCCCGTTGCGGAAACACTGGGATTGGAAGTAGTGGGAGCAGTGTTTCACACCAACCAAAATCCTCCCGTCTTGCGGGTAGACATCCGCAACCTCCAACAAGACACTGGTTTAGCCGACTGCGAGCGCATGAGCACAGCCCTCGATGCTGAGTTAGAGGCAGCCGACATCATACCCGATGCCTACGTGCTAGAGATTTCCAGTCCCGGAATATCCAGATTGCTCAGCAGCGATCGAGAATTCATTACCTTTAAAGGTTTCCCCGTGACAGCCAAAACCACCGAACCGGACTCGCGAATCAAAGAGTGGAAAGGACTACTCCTGGGCCGGGATGAAACAGCGGTTTATCTCAATCAAAAAGGGCGACAGGTTAAAATTCCCCGCCCTCAGATTGTCAAAGTTGAACTAGACGAAGGAAAGGAGATGTAAAGGGAAATTTTGAGTGTTGAGTGTTGAGTTTTGAGATTGCCTCGCAGCAAGCTGAAAACGCTTGGCTGCGAGTTAATTTTTAACAATCATATCTGTAGCAGCGGGTTGAATAGGAATAACAAATAAATTGTTACAGCACCGAGTTACCCTAATCCTATTCAGTAACTCATCACTCTTCTGTCATCACTTTTTCTGGAAAATTTCCAAGTACCAATTACCGATTACCAGTTACTTATTACCACAGCAAAAAAGGAGAGTTTTATATGTCAATGGTTCCCCTGCCCGGACTAAAAGAAATGGTCGAAGGTATTAGCAAAGAACGCAATTTACCCAAACACGCAGTCCAAGCAGCTTTGCGAGAAGCCCTGCTCAAAGGATACGAACGCTACCGCCGTACCCAAAAACTCGATCACTTCAGCGAAGAATACTTCGACAACTTTGATGTAGAACTCGACGCAGAACAAGAAGGTTTCCGCGTTTTAGCCAACAAAACTATTGTCGAAGAAGTCATCAATCCCGATCACGAAATCTCACTTACGGAAGTGCAAGAAGTAGCCACGGAAGCTCAGCCTGGGAGCATCGTGCTCGTAGACGTAACACCAAATCAAAAAGAATTTGGTCGCATGGCCGCGATCCAGACCAAACAAGTCCTGGCTCAAAAACTGCGCGACCAACAGCGCAAAATGATTCAGGAAGAGTTTAAAGATTTAGAAGAAACGGTTCTTCAAGCAAGAGTTCTCAGGTTTGAGAGGCAGTCGGTAATTTTAGCAGTCACCAGCAGCTTCGGTCAGCCAGAAGTAGATGCCGAACTGCCTAAGCGCGAACAGTTGCCCAACGACAATTACCGGGCCAACGCTACATTCAAGGTTTATCTCAAAAAAGTAGGCGAAGGCTCTACTAGAGGGCCGCAGTTACTTGTTTCTAGAGCAGACGCAGGTTTGGTGGTGTACCTGTTTGCTAACGAAGTACCAGAAATAGAAGACGGGGTGGTGAGGATTGTCGCCGTAGCCAGGGAGGCAAATCCGCCCTCGCGGCACGTCGGCCCCCGGACTAAAATAGCAGTTGATACTCTCGATCGCGACGTAGATCCGGTAGGAGCCTGCATCGGAGCGCGGGGATCGCGGATTCAGGTAGTAGTCAACGAATTGCGCGGCGAAAAAATAGACGTGATCCGCTGGTCTCCAGACCCAGCAACTTATATTGCCAACGCTCTGAGTCCCGCTAGAGTAGATGAAGTGCGTTTAGTTGCTCCAGAAGGCAGGAGAGCTCACATTTTGGTCGCTGAAGACCAACTGAGTCTTGCCATTGGCAAAGAAGGTCAGAACGTCCGTCTCGCAGCCCGCCTAACAGGTTGGAAAATCGATATCAAAGATATTGCTAAGTACGATCGCGCGGCCGAAGACAGCAAATTGGCCGCAGAAGCAACTAGGCTCGAAGAACTAGCAGGCGACTACGACGCAGACGAAGCGGGGGACTACGACGGCGACGAGGAAACCGCAGAATTTGAGGAAGAGGAGGCAGCCGCCACGGAGGAAACCGAAGCCGCAGTCTAAAAACTGTGACATTTACCGAAGAAGAATTGAGAATTCAGGAGCCAGAATCCAGAATGGGTTCTGTGCGACAGGATGGAGGATCGAGGTTGAAAGTCCCCGATTAAAATCGGGGATCGCAAAAATTTTTTCCGTGACTGTTGCCCCTGACTTGGGGCATAGCGTATTTTGAATTCTGAATTCTTTCTTCTGAGTCCTTGTCATAAGATTTTCTCTCTTCGGGAGACAAGCAGGACTTGTCCGCTACTCCCCTCTCTCCCCCTACTCCCCCTCTCACAAGAAATGAAACCGAACTACCGGTGCTGTGCAAGTTGTCGAAAAATAGCTCCTAAGGAAGCTTTTTGGCGAGTAGTCAGGCTCTATCCTTCTCATCAGGTACAATTAGATCGTGGCATGGGCCGTTCTGCTTACCTTTGTCGGGAAACAGAATGCCTCAAAGCAGCTCAGAAAAAAAATCGACTTGGGCGATCGCTCAAAGCGCCTGTGTCTGACGAACTGTACCAAACACTTTGGCAGCGTTTAGCCACATCTGACTGTACATCTTACTCTGGCTCACCCGGATGAAAAACCGACAATAGTTCGGCATCGACTGTATAAACCCTCTTGGCAGCCCTACCAGTAATTACCGGTAGCGCCAGCTATAAAACCCCAATCCGATCTGCCCACCAGTCTGGAAAGATTTGTGTCAGATTAGATAAGGGTAGGGTACTAGCAGAGGTATCCTCAAGGTGGAAAGGCAAACTTTGAAGCTTGAGAGAGTGGGTTTTGCCAAAACTCAGACTTCGGAGTTCCAAGTTGCCAAACAGACTTGAGAATTCTTCAACCGCAGACTTCAGCGAGTTGCATCTTTCTAGATAAAATTGCTGAGAGAGTACCGCAACCCCGATTCCTGACACTGAATCAATCACACCGAATGATGTCGTCATTAGCACAAAAAATCACAATGTAAAAACTGGTTGGCATAAAAGAGGGCAGAGTGGATGAACAACGGCAAAGTAAGAATTTACGAATTATCACGGGAACTAAATTTGGATAATAAAGACATCTTGGCAGTATGCGAGCGGCTCAATATTTCAGTCAAGAGCCACAGCAGCACAATTACAGAATCCGAAGCAGAGCGCATTCGCAAAACGGCGGAAAAATACGTAGCCAGCAGCCACTCTTCCCCCGGCAAGCCAGCTCCACCCGAAAGAGCAGCAGCGCCATCTAGAGAATCTGGCCCTCACCCTAACGACCAACAAAAAAAGCAGCAAATTTTAGAAATACGCAGTCCAAAAGTACGGCCGGCTGGTGCTTCCTCCCAGCCTGCAGGCAACGAGGAGAACAAAAACCAGCCCGCGGCAACCGTGGCAACTCCTCCCAAGTCGCCTGCAGCTCAACAACTCCAGCCTCCAGCTAAACCGAATATCAATAGACCTGTACTGTCGAAGCCAAATGTCGCAGTCTCCGCAGCTCCGTCAGAAGTGTCGGAAAATGTAGGTGCGATCGCCCCGGAAACCACCGCCCAGGCTCAGGCACCTGCGGCATCTCAACCGCCGTCGGAAAAGGCTCCAGAACGCATCCCGCAACCGCCGATCGCCCCTCCCGCGCCTTCGGCTAAACTCACGTCCCCGCCAGTCAGAGGGGCGTCCGAGTCGGCTAGCCGTACCCCACAAAATCTGGGAAACAAGCCGGTACTCAAACTTGCAAGAACCGAGCAAGAGCAATCAGAACAGTCAGAAACTCTGGAAGCGCCAGCTAAACCGAGCCGCCCCAGCAGACCTGCACCAGGATCTCCTACCGAATCTCGCGACACGCAAAGACCGCGCAGGGAAGGCGCTGGTGGCCCAGTCAAAACTCCACTGGCCGCTCGACCACAGCCCGGTGGACCGCGCCGGAGCCTTGCCCCCGCAACGTCAGCTACCGGGCTGCGTAGCCGCGGCGGTGACACCGGAGCCATAGGGGATGACACTGATGACAATGAAGAAGATAATACGCCGTTGCTGGAGATTCCTCTCCTCGAAAGGCCCTCCCTCCCTCGTCCTGCCAAAAAGACATCTGTCATTTGGGAAGAAGATGATGACGAAAACTCAGATGCTGCCAAAGCTGCCAAGGCAGTTAAGGCAAAACGTTCTCGCCTCAAACCCATAGACGAGGATGACGATGACTTAGAAAACGGCTTGGATCTGCCAGCACCAGTCACGGTCAGCCTGTCCCTAGCCCGCCCAGCTAAAGCGAAGGGACAAGCAGCACCCAAGTCAACACCAACTCCGGGCGCACCCGGCAGCAGCGGAAAAAATAAGAGACCAGGCCCTTCTCACGATAAAAGTTCTTCTTCGGGTTCGAGCGGGGGACGCGGCAACCGGGGCAAAACAGCCGAAGCTAAGGTAGAACGTCCAGAAAAGCTGCTGCTGAGCAGGCCGATGACCGTTCAAGAACTAGCACTTAGTCTGGCTGTTCCCGAAACCGAAATTATTAAGCGGCTTTTCTCTAAAGGAATTGCGGTAAATATTACCGAAACCCTGGACATTCCAGCGGTGAGGATGGTAGCCGAGGAAATGGGCGTAGAGGTGGAAACTCCAGAAAAAGTAGCCCCAGCTATCAAAGTGATCGAGATGCTGGATGCAGCGGATTTGGAATACCTCGAACGCCGTCCGCCAGTAGTAACGATTATGGGCCACGTGGATCACGGCAAAACTACCTTGCTCGACTCGATCCGCAAAACCAAGGTGGCTCAGGGAGAAGCTGGGGGGATTACCCAGCACATCGGTGCTTACCACGTGGATGTGGAACACGAAGGCAAGAGCCAGCAGGTGGTATTTTTGGATACGCCCGGTCACGAAGCCTTTACAGCGATGCGGGCTCGGGGAACACGGGTTACGGACATCGCCATCTTGGTGGTGGCGGCGGACGACGGCGTGCGACCCCAGACAATTGAAGCGATCAGCCACGCGAAAGCGGCGAAAGTGCCAATTGTCGTGGCTATCAATAAAGTTGACAAGGAGGGTGCTCAGCCGGAACGGGTGAAGCAAGAGCTTACTGAGTACGGCTTGGTCGCAGATGACTGGGGCGGCGATATCACGATGGTTCCAGTCAGCGCGATCCGAGGCGAAAACCTGGATACGCTGTTGGAAATGATTCTGACAGTGGCGGAAATGGAAGACCTCAACGCCAACCCGCACCGACCGGCTAAGGGTACTGTGATTGAAGCTCACCTCGACAAGGCAAGGGGGCCTGTGGCAACTCTGCTGGTGCAGAACGGCACTCTGCGAGTGGGCGATATTGTGGTCGCAGGCTCGGCTCTGGGCAAGGTGCGCGCCATGATCGATGACCGGGGCGAACGCGTAGAGCAAGCAACTCCATCCTTCGCGGTGGAAGTGCTCGGCCTGCGGGAAGTTCCTCGCGCCGGAGATGAGTTTGATGTCTTCGCAAACGAAAAAGAAGCTGCGGCGATCGCCTCTGGAAGAGCTACTTCCCAACGAGATTCCCGCCTGCTGCAAGGCGGCCGGATCAGCCTCAGCGGCTTCTCTCAACAAGCTAAGGAAGGCGTTCTCAAGGAACTCAACTTGATCTTGAAGGCAGATGTCCAAGGCTCCCTCGAAGCAATTGTCGGCGCTCTGACTCAACTTCCTCAAAAAGAAGTTCAACTCCGACTGCTGCTATCTGCTCCCGGGGAAATTACAGAAACGGATATTGACCTCGCAGCAGCCAGCAATGCTGTAATTATCGGGTTCAATACTACTCTCGCCACCGACGCTCGCCTCGCGGCTGACCAAGCGGGGGTAGACGTGCGGGAATACAGCATCATCTACAACCTCTTGGATGACATTCAAGGGGCGATGGAAGGCCTGCTGGAACCCGAATTGGTGGAAGAACCTTTGGGTCAAGTCGAAGTGCGCGCTGTCTTCGCGATCGGTCGCGGGGCTGTGGCTGGATGTATGGTACTCTCTGGCAAAGTCATCCGTAACTGTAAGGTGCGGGTGCGCCGGGGCAACAATGTCGTTTACGAAGGTGTCCTCGACTCCCTCAAACGGATGAAGGAAGATGCCAAGGAAGTCAATGCTGGCTTTGAATGCGGCATTTCCTTGAGCGGGTTTAGCGACTGGGCGGATGGCGATATTATTGAAGCCTACCGCATGGTTACTAAGCGCCGGACTCTATCTCAATAGTTTTGAGTGGTGAGTGTTGGGTTTGAAGAGAAGTTTTGAGCGATCGCAACCAAATTGCCGATCGCTCGCAACTCTTCTCTTCACTCAATACTCCCAAACTCATCACTCGCAACTTTGGTTTTTAACTTATAGCAGAAGGAAGAAGGTTTTAATTATAGAGGAAAGAATGAAGAAGCAAAGATGTTCGCAATTAACAAGGTCATAATCATCTTGGATGTTGCTGAAAATTCAAAATTTAAAACTAAAATAAGATTTACGCAAATCAACCGAGTTTCCTCCCAAAACGCTCGGTTTGACCGTTAGAAATGTACTCTTCGCACCGGGTTTCTGGGTCAAGAGTGCGTCCCAGACTCTCAAAATTCAAAACTCATAACTCATAACTCATAATTATTTAAAGTGCGTTCTTTTTGGTCAGATCCTTTTTTGTGGATTCACCTTTCTGGGGCTGCTACACTGCCGATTTTCCTGGGACTGTGCTTGCTGGGACTCGCAGTGGGTTCTCCCTTGCTCCCTGTCTGGTTAGAAATATTTTTAGTGGGTGTAGCAGGTATTGTTCCTGTGCTGTGGATGCAGTGGTTCCGCCCTTTTTACATTTTTAGTATTTTAGTTGTGGCAGTAAAACCGCAGAATTTAACTTCTGTGCAGCACCGGCTTCTGACTCGGTTTAAAACTAAGTTAAATCAAGGAATCGCTCTTTTTATAGCTGTTTTGCTGGCAGTAATTTTGTGGCAGCTTTACCGATGGGCTCCCCTGGCGGCTTCGGTGGCTCCCTTTCCTCCTTCTTGGCGGTGGGCTGGATTGTTGTTGGCAGTTGCTGCTTTTTTCGCTAGCAATTTGTTTTTGCAGGTGTCTGCTAGTGTCATGGCGGTTTTGCTGACGCCGGAATCAGAATTTGCAGCGACAAAGCCTCATGTTTTAGAAAAAATTCGGCAGGATTTTACGATCGCGCCTTGGCAAGTCGATCGACTTTTGCCGGCTTTGGCAGCCGAGACAACTGCCACTGTGGTTGCACCCCCAGAGTCAATTGGGTCAGCATCCGGCATAGGGAATTCTTCAGTCGGCAGTATTGTCAACCCAAAACCTGCTGATAGCAAAGGCGTTACATCTCTACCCGAACAGTCGAGCAAAAAAAAGTGAAATAAAAAATTAAGAGGTGGACAATTGTAGTTTAAGCTACTTTAATTTTTACAGATATATGCTGTGAAAAAAAAACAGGTAAGGCCCCTCTTCAGATAGAGATTATTAATAGTCTTAATATTTAATTTTTAATCGCAGGTTGTGGATATATTATGTTGGCTCTTTGGAGAGAAGAATCTATAATAGAGAGTGTCAAGGTCAGCTTTCAATCCTTACAAGGGATTAAAACAGAGGTATAACAATATGGCGAATTATCTACCGCTCGCACAAGAACCTCAAGCCGCAGAGCCGATCGAGCTGTGCGAAGATTCTGAAATCTGGGGCAGTCTCAAATCCGCGATCGGCGCAAGTTCAGGATTTCAACGCTGGCAGCTAGAACTCAATTTTGAGCGTCAGCAGCAAAATGCCACCATCGATCAGCAAGTTCGTTCTTATCTGCGGGAAACTTTAGAAACTTTGGCTTATTGAGTACCATAAAACCAAATATGGCCACGGTTTGTGAATTTTACAGGTCAATTCTGCTGGCATCCCCTCCAATATGCTATGTGAGTGTCGAGAGCGAGTGTCGAGCTGAACTTCGGGCATCAAATTGCAGGGGACAGTATTTCTGCTTACGCAGTGCGGATTAATTTCGGCAGCCTACTGGCCACGCACTTTCAGAGATTTCAAGAGAAAATTAGCCTGAAACCCCCAGACAGAGAGACTGCGGCTGCTATCTGTTGACTGGGCTATTGCCAAAATTCTTTATAAGAATGCTGAACAAAAATAAAATTAACAGTGCTAGAGTGGCAGTACATCAAACCATCAACATCAATCTGATTACAAACCTTTTACACCGTAAGCCCTATTTATTTTTCAGCGTTGCTGATTTACGGTATGAAAGGCTAAATATGCCAGTCATAGAAACCAGTATCGACAAAGCTTGGGGATTTTCAACCGATCTTTTTCATACCCTGATTAAGCAACGCCTATTTTTCATTTTGCGTTCATTTTCTGCAGAATCTGCTCTTGGCGCCTAGCAGCAACTTGTGGCCATGTCAACTCCAAAGCTCGCTGACGGGCGGCGGCTCCCATTTTAGCCCGCAAATCAGGAGAATTAGATAGTTTTCGCAGTCCCTCCACCCAGGCGTCAGTATCGTAGGGAGGAAGAATTATGCCCTCAATGCCATCACGCACAACACCACCTCCTCCCATAGGTGAAGCAAGAATGGGCAAACCATGACCCATTGCCTCATAGATGACGAGTGGGCTACCTTCCTCAAGACTGGGAAAGGCAAAAAAGTCAGCTTGGCGATAGGCAGAACTGTAGTCCAAAGCATAATCAAAGTAAACTACATCAGAACGTTTCAGCAAATCCCTGCAAGTTTGAGCGATCGCCGGTTCGAGTTTGCCAAAAATTGTCAGCGATCCCTTAATGCCAGCTCGCTCCCAAGCCTGTAAGAGCAGGTGAACCCCTTTGCGGACGCAGGCAAAACCTAGGAAAAGGACGTTAACTTCCTCTGAAGGCGGTTTTTGGGATTGATAATTGGGGAAACGCTCTGGCGACCAACCTTCAGTCGTTAAAAGCAGTTTCTCTTCAGAAACTCCGGCTTCTTGAAACGATTTTACTACTATCGGACTAGGACAAAACAGAAAGTCAATCTCCTTGAGTTTTTGGTCTTCTATCTGAATTTTCTCTGGGGTAATGTCGTGTTGAGGTTGCAATCCCAAGCGAGAGTAAGCATCGTCAAGGATACTCTTAGCTTGCCTTTGAGAATTATTAACTCGCTCCCAAAAAATCGCCTTATTCTGCTTGTTAACGCTCTTTACAGTATCTACTGAGGTACCGGGCCACAAGTAGGCAACATCAAAATTTTTGAGCTCTTTGATAAAACGCTTCTCTGCCTTAATTCTGGGTGCACTAGGGCTGCGGTAATACAATGGTGTCAGAAATGACGGAATTGCTTCAACTATATTGGAGTCGCGGCACTCGCGATCGCAACTCGGGACAACCATAAGTGCCTTCAGATCGGGGCCTTGCCATTCTTTGCACACTGAAAAAAATACGTGGCTGATGGCTCGGTTATTACAATGAAATGGCAATAAAGCACTAAGTTTTAACATAGCATTAATTTTTAATCAACTCAACTTTGTCTGCTTTCATCTAAAAATTAGACCTCTTGAATAATAACTTGGACGGGTTCTCCTGTCCATTTCACAAGAGTCATTTTTTTGTGGGGGGCGCCCCGCCTGCTCAATAAAGTGATAAAAAAGAATTTGGCAAGAAGCCTATTCACATAGGAGAGGAGTGCTCAGTTTATAGAGCTGTCTTGTTTTATCTTGTTTTATTTAAAAGCAGATTCAGTAACCTGAGAGTGGTTGTACTGTAAAACGATAGCATTTAAGTAAAATGACTGCCAAGGCGCTAAAAACTCACAAAGCGTTGGGGAGTTAAAAAACATCCTACTTGCTTTTTCTAAAAAACAGCTAGGATGTTTTAATGACAACCGATTTAACGACTTTAGTCTGCTGTTGCTAAAACTAGACTTTTAGCTTGGCCGATCGCCAAACACTTTTTAACAGCCGCAATTACATCTTCCACATCTGCATCTGTTAATTTTGCCGAAATCGGCAAGCTAACTGTATGCCGCCCAATGTACGCAGCATTCGGATAGTCTTCCGGCTGCCATCCAAACATTTCTTGATAGATAGGATGTTCCGGCATACTCATGTAATGTACGCCGACACCGATATTTTCCGCATTGATAGCGTTGAGAAACTCGTCGCGGCTGATTCCTGCTTTGGCTTCATCTACCAGAATGGTGTACAGGTGATAAGCATGAATGGTATCCGGTTCGGGGTTGGCGGGCAAAGTAATGGGCAGATCCGCAAATGCTTCGTTGTAGCGCTGCCAAATCTGCTCCCGTCGCTGCCAATAAGGAGTAATTCGTTTCATTTGATGAATGCCGATCGCAGCTTGCAGATCCATCATATTGTATTTAAAACCGACTCCCACCACTTGGTAGTGCTTGTAACCCGAGTCTCCGAATCGCTTCCAAGCATCTTTGCTCATACCGTGCAGCGCTAAAATGTTGAGCCTGTCGGTATCTTCTTTACTGGCGACCAGAATCATTCCTCCTTCACCCGTCGTGATATTTTTGGTAACATAAAAGCTGAAGCATCCGAAGTCGCCAAATGTGCCTGCTTTCCGCCCCTTGTACTCTGTTTCGATCGCGTGAGCACAGTCTTCAATTAACTTCAAGTTGTGACGGCTAGCAATCTCGCAAAGCGCATCCATATCGCAGGGACGACCTGCGAAGTGAACCGGCAAAATTGCTTTAGTTTTTGAAGTTATTTTAGCTGCGACTTGAGCCGGGTCAATATTCATTGTCACCGGATCTACATCCGCCAGTACCGGTGTTGCCCCGGCGTGGATGATGGCATTAACTGTAGCGCAAAAAGTCATTGGAGTAGTAATGACTTCATCCCCCGGTTGTAACGAAGCAGCAAGGAGGCTCAAGTGCAGTGCCGCTGTACAAGAATTGACTGCAATCGCGTACTGGGAACCCTTGTAAGCATTGAATTCGTCTTGAAAACTCATCACTTTCGGGCCTGTACCCAACCAACCTGTTTTCATGGTTGCCACCAATTCTTGAATTTCAGCATCTTCGATCGCCGGAGCACCGAAAACCAAGAAACGGTCTTTTGAACGAATAGGATTGTGGTTCATGTTGCTAATGTTACCCAGTAAATAGAGTCGAGCGAGTGAAAGTGTAGACCCCTAAAAAGTAAGATTTTATTGGGATTTGAGGTGCTGTTAATTAATCCAGTCTCTCACCTTTTTTTTCAATTTTTTTAGTCAAGAGTTTTGAGGATGCGTGGTGCAATGGCATTTGTATAGCACGAGCTTACTAATGACAAGCCGTTTTTCCACAAGCGCCTGACTCTGACAGCGTTTCTCTATATTAATATAGATAATCTCCAATGTCCACCCGATATTATTTCAGTTTATGGGCGATACACAACCTCTTGCCTGCATTTTTTATTTTAAATACTTTCATTAAAAAAAATTGATTCTTCGATACACTTTTTGTAAGCTCTCGAACATCTATCCCGATATAGATTTGACAGCGAAGTTATCTGATTTTAGATGTTAGATTTTAGAATTAGGAATGACTGATTCCCGTCTGGTTTGGAGCTTGCCTGGAGTTAGATTTTGTTTTTAACTCGTGTCAAAATTAGGCAAATTTTGCACAAAAAAAATGTAACTCCCCTGTAATTGATGCAGGTTCAGCAATATTCTGCGATCGCTCGAAGCAATCAACCGTCCTTCATAACAGCAACTACAGTCTAGGCAGGCGAATCTTATTTAAAATATCTTGCAGTCGTTCTGAAACGCCGCCCAATTGTTCTGACAAAGCTACAAGTTTACCGTAAGCTTCAACTAAGCGATCGCCCTCAACATAAACTTCTGGAGTAGGATAATTCTTCATCGCTTCCAGCAGTGTAATCTCGTTATCATTAGTTGCAGACAGCACCAAGGCCTCGCGCAATGCTTCTCGATTTGCATTCCCAGAAGGAGTGCTAATTACCTGACCGACTTCATCGAGAATTATTTCCCCAACCTTGCTGGTAAGCGTCCGATCCAAAAAGCTTTGACTGACTTTTACTGGTCTCGTCAGACTGTTGCGAACCGCTTCCGGGTCTTTTTTTGCTTTTCCCAGCAGCATTTCTAACGCGGGCGACATTTGCCCAGTTTCTGCAAAAATTTCTAATTCGCTGACGGGTAAAGTCATTCGGATCGCACTGTATTTGAGCACTACCTTTTCGGCAGCCGCCGCAGCATTGCTGTAAAATACAATCCCCGCCCCCGCTGCAAAAAATAACGTCCACCACCCTTGGAAAAATGATCGACCCATAGCAAAACCTCCCAACATCTTTTTCTACTTAGACTTTGACACATCTCATTAGTTACTGCACAGGCTAAGGTCTTCGGGAAATACCAAATTATTCGATCGCCCCAGCACTTATACCATTTGAGATTTGAGATTTGAGATTTGAGATTTGAGATTTGAGATTTGCGAATGACTGATGACGATCGTGGTTTTGAACACGGGTCTACAGTTGCATGATTTCGGGAACTGGTATTACCTATATCGGATGCTAGGCAAAAAACTAGGTTCAGGGCGCTTGTACTGGCCTCCCTGTGCGGGGTGTGCACCCTACTGATTCTCTCTCCCAATCTCCCGATCCTAGCAAAATGCCGAACGCCAGCTCTTCTATCAGTGAAGGCTGGCGCTGGGCTTAAATTTATTTTATATATTTAGGGTCTTTATGAAAGCTGACCCCAATTCAACGAATGACAAGCGGTTTATGATTAGGGCCTTTAAATTTGCTGACCCCAATTGAAGCCACATTCTTAGTATTACAGGGATCGCTGGTAAACCAGGATTTCATAATAATTTCTTTATATTTCTAACTTTTCCTTGCCTGAAATAGATTTTTGTCTCGATTTATAAATTTTTGTTACTTCGACTTCGGGGATCGACCCTCGGCGCGCTGCTCCCAGCGAAACAGGAACACCATCAGGGCCACAACTCCGACTTGGAGGGCAAAATTAGGCAAAGCAGAACCAATTTCCCGGCCCGAGGCAATTTTAGCGAGGAAAACCAAGCCGCCGATAAAGCCCGAAGCGCCACAAGCTACGTAAACAAACTGTCGCAGAGGCCGGTAGGGAGTGGCCATTTCTGCGGTTAAACGCTCGTATTGTTGGCGGCTGAGGTTGCGCGGGTTTTTTGGGATGTTTGTGCGATCGTCTGAATTGGGGGCTGGCATAGATGTAGGAAATAGGTAAATTAGGATTGGGCGACAAAAACCCAGTTTCTACCAAAAACCCTCTGGCTGAGGTGGCAAATACGGCCGCCAAACGTTTTTGGTACTGTGTGCATAAATCGGGTGAATATTAGACTACAACAAATATCTCACAACTGCCGAAATAAATCACCGCTGAATCCAAAGCACAACTGTCTGCAAACAGCCGACAAAAACGCCCAAAATGCCTCCTAAATTTACAATTCCCTGCAACTCGCTTTTGACAATTCCCTGAATTGCTAACTCCAACTCTTCAGGAGAAGTACCTTTTACTCGATCGACAATCACCTGGTCAATATTCAAAATCGGGATAGCCTGAGCTACAATATTTTCTAAATCCCGCTCTAAATAACGCTCTAAAACCAAAGCAAGTTCTTTGCTAACAATTTCCAGGGAGGCGCTCATCACCGCTGAAGTTTGCAATCGATTGAGAATCAACCGCGAAATATTTTCCCAGTCAATAGATTTGCTCAACCCCTCAAGTACCTCTGTACCCCGCTGCTGAACGTAGCTGCGAACGCTGTCGCGCATAGTTTTTCGCAACTGTCTCACAGTAGAAACCGGTAAATTTTGCATCGACAAATTTTGCAGCCATTCCTGAATTCGCCCGCGAATTCCCAAAGAAACAGTTAACTCTGCTAAGCGCTGATTTGTCGCTTCTCTGTCATCCAGACAAAAAGTCCGCAGCCGAGTTAAAGTGTTCCGCAAACCAAACAAATTTGCTACTACCCAATAAGTGCCGCTGGTTTTTTCTCGAAACCCTTCATCGATGATCGAAATATTGCGATCCGTCAAAAAGTCGATTAAAGCTTGCCGCAGCACTTCCGGGGGTATTACTACCTGCAACAACCACTCAGCAAGCTGAGCAGCCTGAGCTTCCGTTAGCTGAATCTCCAGCAAAACTTGATCGAAAATTTGATTAAGCTGAGCTTCTAAAAAATCTTCCCGGCGCGCCAAAACTTTGAGAATTCGCGGCATAGATTCCCCCAGCAAATCTCGCAGAATGTTTGCGAGAATTTTAGCGGTTTTTTGCTCTGCGTCTGCTTTTACCTGATCCAGCGCCAACTGCAACAGCCAGAGAATTATCGACTGCATCCGCTCGGTTTGCAGGAGGCGGCGCGCTAAGTTTTGCAGTTCCTCCGGCGTCAGCAGCGAACCCATAATTGTGTCGGAAATTCGCTTTGCCAAGCGCTCTTGGTTGCGGGGGATCAAGCCTGGAGTGAAAGGCAACTGCCGCCCTTTGATGTAAATAGCTCGATAGGGGCGGAACAGCATTTTGATAGCTATATCATTAGTGAAATAGCCAATAATTCCTCCCACTACAGGTGGGGCCAACAACAGCCAAATGTCAGACGGATTCATCAATAATTGGGAATTGGGAATTGGGAATTGTTGTCAGTTCACTGACAACTGACAACTGACAACAGTCAACTGACAACAGTCAATTGACTAATACCAATACTCCCATCATAGCTCCAGCAATAGGATAGTGGGTGGCGGTGGCAAATCCGGCTTGGCGGGCGATCGCTACTTGCTCCTGGCCGATCGGGAATTTTTCTAAACTAGGATTAATGTAGGCATATTCTTGAGTCATGCCAAATTGCTGAGCAATGGGCACTACGAGAGTGTCTAGGTAAAACTGCTGAAAGCTCCGCATTAGGGAATTGCTCGGGCGGTGGAGGTCGAGAATAGCAGCTTTGGCACCGGGTTTGAGTACGCGGTGCAATTCCTGAAGACTGCGAGGGATGTCAGTCACGTTACGCAAGCCGTAACCCATTGTGGCGCAGTCGAAGTAATTGTCGGAAAAAGGCAAGTCTAATGCGTCAGCTTCTACCCAAGAAATGGGACTGACAGGGGTGAGAAAAGGTCGATCGCGCCTGGCGGCAACGGCCAATTGTTCGGCGGAAAAATCTACTCCAAATACGCAACCGGTCGGCCCTGCTTGTTTGGCCAGCAGCAAAGCTAGATCCCCGCTGCCGCAGCACAAGTCTAAACAAGTATTGCCCGGGCCCGCACTGCTCCATTTCACCGCCATTTGCTTCCAAATTCGGTGTTGCCCAAAGCTCAACCAGTCGTTCAATTGATTGTAAACTGGTGCTATTCGATTAAATATAGTTTTAATTTGTTCGGCGTTATTAGTCATTTCTCATTTTTCATGGGTGATCGATAATTGGTAATTTATCAGCCGAAAAAATAATTAATCCGTGCTTTCATGTCATGCTGTCGCCAGTCATTAATGCTTTTTTATTTGTTAGCGAGCGGTGAGCTTTTGTCGAGAATCATTGGTTTGCTATCATTTTAAACTCAAGACTTAGAGCCGACTAAGGACTAATGACTGATGACTCATGACTGATGACTAATGACCCTGAAAACTCGTCAATACCAAAGCAACTTCTTGAGCTGCGAGGTGAACTGTTGTGAGTTCGTCGGGGCGCAGGGAACAAGGTTGCTTCCACTGCATGGAAATCAGGGCGATCGATCGACCTTTGTGAATCACCGGGATGCTCAGGTGAGCTTGAATGCCGGATTTCTGATAGTGCGGCAGACTAGCTAGGGCGGTGTCGAGCCCTATATTCACAGCACCCTGAATAGTTTGAGAGCTAATTGCTTCTCGAACCAGAGGGTCATCTGCCAGCCAATTTTCCACACTTGAACCCGTGGTGTGAGTGCCTTGGAGCGGTATTAAAACATTTTGTTCCACCAGTTGTAAAATGCAATAGTCCGCCAAAAAATTATCACTTATAGCAGTAGCAATTGGGTCTAAACTTGCTTCCAAACTCGGATAATCCACAGCCGTTTGCATGATTGTTGCTAACAGTTGTATTTGATTTTGGGCGCGATCCAATTCCTCAGTTCGCTGCTTGAGAATTTCATAAGTCTCGGCAGCCTTTTGAACCACCATTTTCAGTTCGTTCGGGTCCCAAGGCTTGGTGATATACTTGTAAACCTGTCCTGAGTTAATCGCATCCACCAAGTCTTCAATGTCCGTAAAACCAGTCAAGATAATTCTGACCGTATTCGGAAACTGCGGCACGGTTTTGCTCAAAAACTCCGTTCCCTTCATTTCGGGCATCCGCTGGTCGGAAATGATGACGGCGACCTCGCCTTCGATGCCGAGGACTTCCAAGGCGCGAATTCCGCTCTCAGCTTTGAGCACGTTAAAATCTCGTCGGAAAGTGCGGTAGAGTAAATCCAGATTGTCTGGTTCGTCGTCTACTACCAGCATTTTGGGCTTTTTCGGTCTGTGTAGGGTCATGAGCTGGCGTTTAATTTGATCGAGCTCTGAAATGGCATTATCCATAACAATACGATAAACTCCCCTTTGTAAATTTAGGCGAGCAACTATTCTGTAACAATAGTCTCATAACTCACTTACTATTAATCTATCGCTCTGCCGCGACACGAGCCTTGCCGGTAATCCAATCACACATAACTTAGCGCTAGTTTTTGATTCAATTATGACTGATACACCGCAAGATTCATCCCCTCCTGCATCTGCATCCTCCACAACTGCTGTGGATGCCGAAAAGTTAATTCGATCGCTCCGCCGAAAAGAAGGCACTTGGGTAGAGTGGGGACAAGCCTGCACTGCACTGCTAAAAGCTGGCTACAACTCTCAAAGGATTTTTGAAGAAACAGGTTTTGAGCCAATTCAGCAAAATCAAGTGAGCGTCGCAGCCCAAGTCTACACCAGCATGGTAAATGCTGGGGCTTCCGAGGAAGTTCGATCGCACTTCTTGAAAAAAGGTAGCGATATCTTATACGAGTTTCGGATTCTCTCTCAAGTAGAGCGGGCCGGGGCGGCTGCTTTGATGCTAACCCACAATTTGGATGTTGACGATGCTCGCCAAGTTGCTAAAGCAATCAAGGAGTTTTCGCACTTCGGGAGTCTCCCCCAAGGGTTCACAGACACTCCCGGCGATGCTATGGCTTACCAATGCTGGCAATTGGCGAGACAGAAAAGCGATTTGCAAGAGCGATCGCGCTTAATTGCTCGCGGTTTAAAATTAGCTAGCAGCCAAACCGCTAGGGCGCAAATCGAGCAGTTGCTCGTCGATTTTACGGTAGTTCCGAGACGGGAAGCGCCCCGCTTACCAGTCTACCGACTCGATACCGAGGAACAATTGCCCCGGATTGTCCCGGTTGTGGGCAAATTGCCGCTTTCTACGACAGATTTGCTGGCAGTGCCTTTGCCGGAGGAAATTGAGCCGTTCCGAATGGTAAAATTTTCCGGAGCCGGAGCTTGGGTGGCGATTCCCGGATGGCAGGTAATTTTGAACGCTGAAGATCCGGTGGCGGTTTTGGAAATGAGCGATAGATTGCCGGTACCGCTGCAAGGCAAAGTTGAAGAAGTTTTGATTATTGCCGATCGAGCCCAAAGACAGTGGGATGCTGAGAGTTATTTCCTCGCCGATAACGCTGGCAATTTAGAATTGTACTGGTTTGAACAATCCCCGGATATTCCCATTTTGGGGCGAGTTGTTCTGGTGATGCGTCCCAAAAAGATTGTGGATGAAGACTATACCAAAGATGGATGGCAAATTGATGATTAGTCAGTTGTCAGTTGTCAGTTGTTAGTGGTTAGTTGTTAGTTGTTGTCAGTTGTTAGTTGTTATCAGCCAACAGCCAACAGTCAACAGTCAACAGTCAACTGACTAATGACTACTGAGGCGGTTTCGGTTCTGGAGTTGTCGGATCAGAATGCTGTTTCTTAAATCGATTAAAGCCGTAAACCGCAGCCGCAATTAACAGAAAATAAGGACTGTAAGCCAACAGCCAAATACCCAAAGCAAACAAACCGAGCGTCAATTCGCCCACAGAATGAGTCGCTTTCCCCCAAGTTTCCTGTACCCGCAAACCTAGAGAAGGTTCGGGAGTTTGTTGAGCAGATACTGCTGCTTCTAGAGTTAAGCTAATAGTCGAATAGGCTACTTGATTTCGCAAACTTTTTAACTGAGCGTCAATGCGTTCGATCGACTCCCGAATATTGCTCAACTCCTGAGCAGCTTTGAGCACGTCGCCGACAGAGCCCGATCGCTCCATAATTTTTAACACCATTTCCTCCGATTTGCGAAGGTTCCGCAGCCTAGCCTCATTGTCAACTAATTGATCGGTAACATCCTCAGCCGTCAGAGCACGGTTCTCTACAGTTCCGAGTTTTGCCAAAGTGTCTAAAGTAGTTTCTAACCGTTCTTGAGGCACGCGAATCTCCACAGACGCGGTTTGGCGGACACTGGAATCCGGCGGCTTTTGATTTTGGAAACCCAAGATATCGCCTTGCTGTTTTTCGACAATATTAGTAACAGATTTAGTGCTGGCGTCAATAGATTTGACAACTACACTGAGTTCGGCTTTTTTAATCAGTTGGGGACGGGTTGCCGGAGTTTCTGCTGCTTTTTTTGATGCACCAGGAGTTTTTGACCTTTGGGCTGCTGGCTCGGGTGCGGGTGGGGGTGGTGGAGCCGATGCGGGAACTTGGTTTTCACGGATGCTGGATGAAGCTCCGCCGGGTGGAGCGCTGCCGGTCGATTGATCTCCTCCGCAGCTAGGCAAAGCAATGGCTGAAGATAAAGTTAAGAATACCGCCACAGCAAAACGAGTTGTGCTGCTGTTGGCTGGGTTTGGGTTTGGCTTGGGCGGGGGGGAATTGATTTTGAGGTGAGTTTTCATTTTGGGTGACTCCTATAAAAAAGGCTTGGGTATTGAATTTTATGCTGGTTTCAATTTAAGCTCGAATAGATAGCATTAGTTTAGCCGATACCGAAATGGAAACGGTAGAGGTTGAATACTTTGGGATTTTTAACCGCAGATAAACGCAGATGAACGCAGATGAAAGCCAATAAATATCGGTGTGATGACCGAAAACAATTTGGTCACAAGTCCCCGGATTCATCCGTGGAGCGAGAAAAAAGCTCCTCGCTCCCGCCAGTGCCCAGATTTCTGAGCGGGATCGCTTTATTCAATCTAAAATCTAAAATCTAAAATCTAAAATCGATTGACGGTTTGGGTTCTGGGCATAGGCGATCGCAACTAAAGCAACTAGGTTTCTGATACCGTTTGAAAAGGCTGAACGCGACAAATATTTTTCTAATCTAAAATCTAAAATCTAAAATCTAAAATCGAATGACAGATGAATTTGATACTGATTTTATGCGATCGACGACTAATATCGATCGCCCGGATGTAGCCTCAGCGCTTTCCGAATCAGGGTTTGCGGCCGTTTTGCGAGAACAAGCTTGCCTTAAAATTCGCGAAAGCTTGCGTGCGGGGCAGCAGGACATGGCGGATTGGCAAGGCGGCCCCCTTGCTGTTTCGGCGGTTCCGGGGGCCGGGAAGTCTACGGGAATGGCTGCTGCGTCGGCAATTGCGATCGCCCGCAACCAGCTTCACAGCCGCCGCCAGTTAATTGTCGTGACATTTACGCGATCGGCTGCTGCTAATATTAAAGCTAAAATTCGGGAAAGATTGACAGAATTGTCTTTATCTCAAGGCGGTTTTGCCGTGCACACTTTGCACGGTTTAGCTTTGAATATTGCGATGCGCCATCCCGATTTGTCTGGTTTAAATTTAGAAAATTCAACCTTAGTTACTCCAACTCAAAGTCACCGATTAATTCGCACCTGTGTAGAACTTTGGATTGCCGAAAATCCCCGCCGATATCAAGTTTTGTTGGAAGGACAGCAATTCGACGGAGAGGAAACGGAGAGGCTGCGGCGACAATCGGTTTTGCGGACGGAAATTTTGCCGCAGGTAGCTAAAACTGTGATTCACGAGGCGAAATCTTCTGGTTTATTTCCCGAACAGTTGTTAGAAATGAACGCTCTTGATACTGGGGACGGTTATGAGATTTTAGCAGTAGCTGGGGGTTTATATCAAAAATATCAGGCTTTGTTGAGGAGTCGGGAATTCATCGATTACGACGAGATGATTTTAGCCGCTTTGCGGGTGTTGGACAATCCGAGAGCGAGGGCGATCGAGCAAAAGCAAGTATTTGCCGTTTTTGAGGACGAAGCGCAGGATTCGACACCTTTGCAGACTAAGCTTTTGGAAACATTAGCGATCGATCCCGATCATCCTACTTTACCTCCCAATTTTATCAGAGTTGGCGACCCAAATCAAGCGATTAATTCTACTTTCACTCCCGCCGACCCGATTTATTTTAACCAATTTTGCGATCGGTGCGAAGTGGAAAATAAGTTAGCGACAATGGACGGCGCCGGCCGTAGCACCCAGGTGATTATCGATGCAGCTAACTTTATGTTGCAATGGGTAAATAGCTCGAAATTAGCGGGAACAGAACAGCCTTTTCGCGACCAAACTATTAAGCCAGTACCCAGCCATGACCCGCAGCATAATGCAAATCCGGCTCCCATTGGTCGCGGCTTAGAATTGCATACTCCCCGCGATATTTACCATACAATTGAGTTAATTGGCAAGCGGGTAATTGAGTTGGTAGAGGAATTTTTACCCACCGATTTTGAATTTGGCAGGGATGGCAAAGATATCGATTCAGGGGGAGAAGCGAGCGAGGGAGAAAATAGTGCCAAATTGCCGTTAGAAAATCTGAAATCGATGGCTATTTTGGTGCGGGAAAATAAACAAGGTAAGTTTATCAAAGAAGTGCTGGAAAATCCTCAAAAACACGGATTAAGCTTTGATTTGCGGAAATACGGGATTAAAATTGAGGATGTGGGAGAGCGGGACAGACATTCTCAAGTACCTTGGGAAATCTTAACACTGCTGCAATTCCTCGATCGCCCGCACTCTCCAGACTACCTGAAAGCAGCCTTAAAGATTTTGAGCGATCGGCAACTGATCCCCAAACAAGACTACAATGCTTTTGCGACTAGCCCCGAACAATTCCTTTACCCAGGCCCCCTAGACCCGCAGCAGTCAGACCCCGTTCGCAAATGCCGCTATTTTTGCTGCGGTTTGCTGCAAGCTAGTTTAGAACTGCCACCCTACCAAATCATTTCATTCTTAGCCTTAGCGCTGCAATACGACCAAACAGAATTAGCCACCGCCGACAAATTAGCAGAACGAGTAGCAATCCAAACAGCCGGCAACAATTCAATGCGTAATATTTTGGATGTACTGAGCGAAATTGTCAGTTCCGAAAGATTTGAACCTGTGGATGCAGACGACAAAATAGAAGAACGCTATACCAGCAAAGGTCAACTAACAATTATTACGATGCACAAAGCTAAAGGATTGGATTGGGATTGTGTATTTTTGCCGTTTTTACACGAACAAACCATCCCCGGAAATTTGCGTGTTTTGCCGCAAGCCCGATTTTTAGGAGATTTCACTTTAGCAGAGGTAGCGAGAGCACAAATTCGAGCAAGTTTGCACGAAAAATATCCTTTACCAAATCTAGGCGAAGCCTGGGAACAAGCAGGTTATTTGAAAACAGCAGAAGAGTTTCGACTGCTGTATGTGGCGATGACGCGAGCAAAAAGCTTGCTGTGGATGGCGGCGGAAAAAAAAGGGCCTTTTACTTGGAACAAACCAGAGAATTTACAGGAGCAAAAACCTTGTCCGGTAATGCCTGTTTTGAAGCAGAGATTTCCGAGTAATGCGATATAAAAGAAGTAAGAAGTAATCAGTAATAAGTAGCTCGTTCCCTGCCCTACTCATGGGTGACAAGTTAAGCTGAAGTCCCCCCATTTGTTGCTCCGATTACTCAACAATAAATATGGCCTGCCTCTATCTGTAATTCCTACTGCTCAACTATCCTTCGTTGCCCGATCGCCCTTAGCTCAAAATGGTGTTTCTGCCTTTAAGTATAACCTTTCTCCCAACTGCGGATGCTCAAACGAAAGTTCCCGCGCGTGCAAGTGTAGCCGCTTTGCAGCAGCCCGACATCCATAAAGCCGATCGCCCAAAATCGGAATCCCTAACCCTCGAACATCCGCTGCATGAACCCTCAATTGATGCGTGCGTCCCGTCAGCGGCAAAAACTCGACGCGATCGCAATTTCCCTCCCTCGCCATTACCTGAAAGCGAGTAACACTGGGTTTTCCGCACTCCCAATTGACTTCCTGGTAAGGGCGATTTTCTGGATCGCCCCAAAGTGGGAGTTCGATCGTCCCCGCATCAATTTTTACAGTACCCGAAAGCACCGCTTCATAAACTTTGTGAACCTGCTTTGTTTCAAATTTCTGCCTGAGTTGACTGCTAGTTTCTTTGTCCCGCGCCAATAGCAAAATCCCCGATGTTTCTAAATCTAAACGATGCACAACTGTCAAATTTAAACTATCAGGTAACAAGTTACGCAAACGACTGAAAACACTATCTTGATTTTCCAGATAACGACCTGGAACTGATAGCAAGCCAGAGGGTTTATTCACCGCAATCAACCATTTGTCTTCATAAATAATCGGTGGCATTTGGGTAACGGGCAAGATGCCCGTTCCACAAGAAGAAATATGATGATTTGTGGGGAGTAGGGGTTGGGCATCTTGCCCGCCCGCAACGGGCAAGATGCCCGTTCCACAAGAAGAAATATTATTGCTTGTGGGGAGTAGGGGTTGGGCTTCTAGCCCGCCCGTCAAACCCTCATTTATATTAGAAAAAATCGGATTTTGAGCCAATCCTGACAGCAAAAAACCCATCAACGGCTGACACCGATCGCCACAAGCACCATAAAATTCTCCCTGTATCTTATCCTCCGATGGCGGCCCCCACCAAAACTCAGCCATTGCCAGCGGTTTCAGATTGTTTGCTGCCGCGTAGTGGAGCAATTTTGGGGCGCAACAGTCGCCGGTGCCAGTGGGAATAGAATTAGTTGGCATCAATGAGGAGAGCGATCGCGATTTCCCCAAAAAATTCATCAGAGTGTAAGCCGCGTGCATTTGCGTCTGAAGTTCGCGGGAAAGTTCTTTTCGCCGCTGTTTTAGCGCCCGCATCCGTTGATCGGCAGCTTCAATTAATTGTTTGAGCGGCTGCAATGTTTCATCCCGCTGTCGTTTCAATTGTCTGCGCTCACTTTTCTCCAAACGGCTTTCTTGATTCAGTTGTTCCAGGGCAATTTCTAGTGTTTCTGCTGGGAGAGTTTGACACAGTAACTGGCGTTTTTCGTCTCGCTGCTGCTTGCACTTGCGATGCCGATCGCTCAAAACTTGCATTTGCACTTCAAACTCCCGACATAAGGCTTCATACTCTTGTCGCTGCGGGAGTTGATTGAGTGCAATAAGTTCCTGTTTCATCGCCTCCAATTGAGTTAACGTGCGGGCTTCATCGAAAGCAACTCGCTCGCGTCCCGGAATCGGTGGCACCCAGCCCTCAACAATGCTGCAACCGTTCAGCAGCCCGGAAAATGCTTTGAGTATCCCCTGTTCCCCCGAAGGCATCTCCACCAGTAATATGCCGTACATCTTCCCTTCGCGATCGTAGGCACCGTCAGCCGCAAGATACCGCATCAAACCCCGCGCGAGATCCTCAGACATTCGAGTACGCGGCAGTCTCACCAGATCCCCGCTTTGAGGACAACGGCCTTCGTACCAATAATTGGGGTGCGAGTCGATCGACTCCCAATCCCAGTCCGTGAAATCTAAAAGCGCGTGCAACTCTAACATCTTAAATTTGGTTTGAAATCTGAATTAGGACATATGTGCTTGTGTCCTCGATGCTTTCGGTCAATCGAAAATCGAAAATCGAAAATCGAAAATCGACTGACCGTATCTTACAGGGGTGTACCGAAAGTTGGAAGGGTGCATAATTTTATACCTACTCGAATTAAGTAAAAAGGATTTGTCGCACCAAGCCTGATATGCTAAATTTGTTTCAAAACAGCAGCGATATTAAGAAAAGCATAAGTTAATATATAAGACCGCAAGCTTGTTATCCCACTAAATTTTTTATGTGAAAGGCGTATGCCAGACCTCTCGACTTCGGCTCCTGAAAACTCCTCAAACCCCCAACCAGCACTGCTGCCGCCGATTTTAAGAATTTTTGCAGCATTTCCAGATTACGATCGGGGCAATAGATTGTACGCATCGGGAAGGTACGAGGCGGCAGTGCTTTGTTACGGAAAAGCGGTTCAAATTAAGCCGGACTGGGCCAGGGCGTGGCTGAATCTGGGCAAAGCTTACAAGCAACTGCATTCCTACGCAGAAACCGTAGCCTGCGCCGATCGAGCTACAGCAATTAATCCCGAAGAATACTGGGCTTGGATGCTGCGCGGCACAGGGCTGTTAAGTTTGCAAAATCACTCAGAAGCGCTCGCGGCTTTCGACACCGCAATTCAAATCAATTCAGAAAAGCACGAAGCTTGGTATCAGCGGGGCAGAGTTTTAGAGGAATTGCAGCAGTGGGATGCAGCCGCAACCTGTTACAAGAAAGCAACCCAACTTCATCCGAATTTGCCCGCCATGTGGTACCGGCAAGGCAACGTGTTGGTTCAAGCGGAGCGCTACCCTGAAGCCGTGGCCGCTTTCGAGCGCGCGCTGAAACTCGTCCCCACTAATTGGGAAGCTTGGCTGAACCGAGGTTTGGCTTTGATGAAAGCCGAACGCTACGCTGAAGCTGTAACTTCATACGATCGCGCCATTCAACTGCAACCACAAAATAGTCTGGCTTGGTTCAATCGCGGCATTGCTTCAGCAAAATTGCACAAATATGCAGAAGCGGTGACAGCTTACGATCGGGTACTGCAAATGCAACCCAACGACTGCGAAGCTTGGTTTTATAAAGGAATGGCCCTCAAACACCAGTGGGCCGACGCGGCAATTGCTTGTTTCGATCGGGCAATTCAAATTAATTCTTTTTATCCCGAAGCATGGATCGGGCGCGGTCAAACACTCTCAGAAGCGAGAGATTTTGAAGGGGCGATCGCAGCTTTTGATCAAGCCGTTCAAATTAATCCGAATTTTCCCGAAGCTTGGCTGGGTAGAGGCATCGCCCTGGCAGGATTGGAACGCTACAAAGAGGCAATTATCGCTTACAGCAATGCCCTACAAATTGAAGGTAATTTTCTAGAAGCTTGGAACTTGCGAGGCGAAGCTTTGGAAAAATTGCAGCAATACGAAGAAGCGATCGCCTGTTTTGATAAAGTAATCTCTCTGACTTCAGAAGCAGAAATTACATCAAAAGTAGGTTTGCAGCAAGGCGCAGCGCTGGAAAAATTGCAGCGTTACGAAGAAGCCGTCGCAGCTTACAACCGCGTACTAAAAATCGTGCCAGACAATTTTGAAGCTTGGTTGCAACGCGGCAACGCTTTGTCAAAATTGCACCAGTACGAACAAGCTCTAGCATCATACGATCGAGCAATTACCGTCTGGCCGGATAACTATCAAGGCTGGGTGCAGCGAGGTCTGATCCTAGGGGAAATGCAGAATTATTCCCAAGCACTCGTCGCTTTTGACCAAGTGATTCAACTCAAGCCAGACAACTGGGAAGCTTGGGCGCAGCGGGGCGACGTTTTGCAAAAATTGCAGCGAACTCAAGATGCTATTAGCTCTTACGGAGTCGCCCTCGAAATCAAACCCGATTACTACGAAGCTCTAGTCAGTCGAGAAGAATTGAGACTCAAGGACGCGATGTCAGGAAAGTGGTAAGGGGAAATTGACGAATAGTTTTGAGTTTTGAAATTGCTTTGTTCCTCGTAAGACCGCGCTGGCGTAAAGCTTGAACTATTTATTTAACTTAAAACTAAAAAAACTTCCCTCTTCTCTCTTCCTCTGCGTTCTCTGCGCCCTCTGCGGTTAATAAAAAAATCTAATTCCCCAAACAATTAGTATTGCTATATCCGCCTGAATATCCTGAGCATAATTAGGGCTTGCTGAATGAGTTTTCCAAGTAAACACTGTATGGATTGTGTGAGCAAAAAAAGGTGGAAGAGTGCAAGATAAACAGGTAAAATAGCACAAAATCCTTGCATCACCATTTGCGATCCTGTACGGAAAATTTGACCTTGTTCCCCTCCCACCCTTGGACTTTGAACTAGCTTTCCGGATATAAATTGTCAGCCCTCAACCTTTTTTATACTGATACCCTTGCCATGAGATGCTGTAGAAAAAGATCGGACGAGTGTCGCGGACAAAAAAGCCTTGGACACGCCGACGGTCGATCGAACCATCAGAATCTGTTACCAAAAAAATGATGAAATTTCTAGTTTTGAGAGTTCCTAGACCCGGCAGCGAAGGCTTTTAACTCAATAGCATCGTGACTGCAAAACACGCGCACATCTTTACTATGCTGCACCGATAAGGCGTTCAGCCGGTCTTGATTGAGCAACCGAGCCTTGCGATCGACCTCCATCATCCATTGGTAGGCGCGCAGGCCGGGCGTACAGCGTCGGTTAGCGGCATCCATCTCGTGTCGGTAGAAATAGGCATCGCCTGCGTGCAGAAGCCAGCCGTCGGGTGTATCAATGGCAATGCCAGCATGACCGCGCGTGTGCCCCACCAACGGGATTAGCAAAATCTCCGGCGGCAACCCGTCGAGGTCGCGGACAGCTTCAAAACCAAACCAAGGTTCGCCACCCGCCGAATAGTATTTCCAGCGTTTGACTTCATCCCACTGCCCCGGACGATAGCGCCTTTTTGTGATGAAACCGTGCCGATCCTGTGCGGCATCGATTTCAGCCTGCATGACGTGTACGGTTGCTTCCGGGAAATCCTCTAGACCACCGGCATGATCGAAATCGAGGTGGGTGATCACAATATGGCGCACATCGCTTGGTGAAAATCCGAGCTGTTCAATTTGATGGATTGCCGTGTACTTGCGATCGAACTGGATGTTATTAAAATGGACGAAAAACCGGCTGAGCCGGGAGTAAGGCGACTCGATATCCCGCAATCCGAAACCGGTATCGATCAGAACAAGTCCCTGATTCGTTTCAACGAGCAAACAGTGGCATACGAGGTTAGCCGTCAAACCGCGACTGAAGCCATCGAAAAGCGCCCCTCCAATGGGACACATACAGCCACAATTGAGATGATGAATTTGCATAAATGTGCTGCACTAAATTACTTAGGCGGGAACCATTTATTCCTCAGTTCGCATCCAATGCCGATGCTGCATAATGCCATCGATGAACGCCTGAGAAAACTTCGCTAAATCGTCACTACTGGGAGAAGTAAACACGCTTTTATCGGCTGCAATCTTGCCATTATCTGCGATGTTTACTTTCTTTAAATCTGCACATAAGAATAGTAAGACGAGCGCGAATTATTTGTTAGCAGAACCCGGTTCAGTAAGCTGGCGGTGCATTTCGGCATTAACGGTATCAGGCAAAACTTTGCTCGCGCTGGCTAGAATCTTTGTCTTGAGTGAACCGGCGATAATGTCGTCCTTACCCGCCATCAGCGCCTCGAAGCCCTGCTTGGCAACTTCGGCCGGGTCGTCTTTCTTGTCTGCGCCCGCCTTCGTGTCGTCCATTCCCGCCCGATGGAAGAAGTTGGTATCCGTCGGCCCTGGCATCAGCGCGGTAACGGTGACGCCTGTGTCCTTTAACTCGTTACGCAGCCCTTCTGAGAAGGAGTGTATAAATGCTTTAGATGCCGCGTAGACTGCCTCGAACGGGCCGGGCATCAGGGCGGCAATCGACGAAGTGAATAGAATCCGTCCCTGGCCGCGATCGACCATATCCTTAACTACCCGTTTAGCCAAATGCACAGACGAGACAACGTTGAGGTTAATCAGATTTAGTTCGTCCTTCAAGTCGGTTTCGCGGGCAAAGTCGCCGCCGACGCCGACACCGGCATTAATTGCGATCGCATCCACTGGCCGATTAGTCGCTTTTATCTGGTTGTAGAGCGTCTCAACACCGTCGTAGGTAGCGAGGTCTGCCTCCACTGTCTCGACTTTGGCACCGAGCCTCTCAAAGGCTTGAGCCGCTTCATTGATGCTCGCTCCGGTGGCGGTGACTAGGAGATCGAATCCGTTTTGAGCGAACTGTTTGGCGAGTTCGTAACCGATACCGTTAGAGGCACCCGTCACGACAGCCAAGGGCCGGGTCAACGAACTGTTTATAACCATTTAAAATCCTCTGTTACTGCTTCACGCTCGTTTGTCTAGACTTCCTTTTCTCTGTACCAGACAATCTTTGTGGACTGTGGGCTTTCAACTTTTACAATGCTAGGGAGGTAGGAGTGCGATCGCATCTTTCCCAGGACATAAGCTTTTAGGCATTTAAATACGGTCTAATCGAAAACAAACTTCATGCAATTAGTGTAAAAATGACAGCCGAGAATCATCTTAGAGAAAGAGCAAATAGAGAAACTACATAAAGCCTTAAAAAATGAATAAAATGGAAATCTTATTGAAATAATTATATTTAGATAGCAATCCTTGCAGGAGTCGTATTTTTTTTACCCCACCCCAACCCTCCCCGCGAGTTCGGGGAGGAAGTAAGAAATTCACAAATGATGCGAGGATTGCTATATATGTATAAAAAAATGCGCGTAGATATGGCTAATAACTCTTTTGATAATTATTTGGGAACCGTTATTCTCTGGTGCTAAATCGGAGGCGATGAGAAACGGGAGATGAAAGAGGGGAGATTGACTCGGAAGATTAATCCCGGGCTAAAAACATTTATCTCTGGGGGAAGGGGGAGGATGCTTGCCCAGGGAGAACAGTGCGTGATGTTAGTTATAAGTGAATCTCAGGCACTGTTCTCAATCAGACCCAATCAACCTGGTAACAGCGACGAAAAATCTCAGATATCAGGTCGATCGCGCAGCAAGAAACCAAGCGCATGACGCCCAGAGTGTAAGATGTCAGTTATCACGAATACTTTCGGTTGCCAATTGCCCGATCGCCCCCAAAATTGAAAATTATCACAGCCAATTGCTGATTCTGCTGGCTTCATGTTATAGTGGTTTCCCAAGAATTAAATTCGGTTGCGTAGTTTGTTGGTATTTATTTACAAGCGTCTCTCCGAATCTAAGTCTCTGCACCCTAATGATTCTGGAGATTTTATGTCGATTTACGTGGGTAATCTTTCATATGAGGTAACATCAGACGACCTCAACGAAGTATTTGCCGAGTACGGTACTGTAAGCCGCGTCCAAGTGCCAGTGGACCGGGAAACAGGCAGGATGCGGGGTTTTGCTTTTGTGGAAATGGCAAGCGAGGCAGAAGAAGCAGCAGCCATCGCAGCTCTAGACGGTGCTGAGTGGATGGGCCGCGACTTGAAAGTCAACAAAGCCAAACCTCGCGAAAACAACAACAAACGCTCTTCGGGCGGCGGCGGTGGCTGGGGCGACAACGATCGCTCTTCACGACGCTACTAAGCTTTGACACTGAAAATTTGAGTTTTGGTAGTTGACGGCAGGTGCGAATGCTGCTTTTTTTTCCAGTTGTTCGATCGACCCATCAAATAAAACTCCCAAACCTCTAAATCAGTTTTGCCCCCTCTTTGGAGGGGGCTTTGTTTTTGGCGAAAAATCCCGCCAGGTACGTCTGCGATGCAGTTCCCACTCTAGTTCGTGATTCGATACCCTCTTAACTGCTTTCTTTAAGAGGCTGTCGGGATTTCGCGGTTCGACTCCTGTAAACTATCAAACTAGAATTAAGCAGCAAGAAAAGTTAGAATAACGGCAAAACTGAATATTGCCCAGAACAGCAAAACTATCTTTACCGAAGATTAGTAGAGAAAACCAGCCGAATATCAGCCAATATCTTGATTTTGCCTCAATAAAGATGTCCAAGGTCTACAGCACGGCGGAACTCATTAAAATCCTCGAAGAAGAGCGCCAAGCCTGCTTGCATGGGCGGCGCCTCAACTTGACTGAAACTCCTGCTACAGGCAACCCCGTGATTGACCGCTTTCTCAAATCTGAAGGAGTTCAGAAGTTCACTGCTTATCAAAATTTTAAGGCTGCCGTGCACGAATACCAGCGGGAACATCAAGTTTCTGGGATTGTCTGGCGGGAAATGGCGGTTAAAGGCAATACTCTACGCTATCCGGCAGTGGATGACGAATTAATAGCTCTACCGGTTGATTTGATAACGTTGAAGGCAGCTAAGATTGCTATGTTGGAATTCTGGCAGCAGGTAACTGCCGGGATGGATTTGTATTTAAGCATTAACAGCGGGAAGGATTTTCGATCGATCGAGCCGGTTGATGTAGAGGCTATAGCCCAGCGCACAGAATGGGCCAGTCTCTCGAAGTGGGAAAAGTTGGATTTTCTAGAAATTTTGTTGCAGTTGGGCTGGGGGAAGCCGGAGGAAGCTTATTATAAGCGGGGATGGCCGACCTCGGGCAGCGAGTACATTCACGCCGTCAAACCCGGACAGCGGCCGATTTGTTAATTAGTCAGTAGTCAGTAGTCAGTAGTCATAGTGCTGTCCCCGCTCGCGAACGTTATTAGTCACCAGTCAGTAGTCAGTAGTTACTGATTATTGGGAGATCTTTAAAACAAATAACAAATAACAAATAACAAATAACAAATAACAAATAACAAATAACAAATAACAAATAACAAATAACAAAT
>NZ_JAUBQM010000054.1:0-45050 GCF_036701245.1 Microcoleus sp. Pol14D4 | reverse complement strand
TATCCTTGCTCTTCGCTGTGCTTATCTCAACGGTCAACTTTCACTTTGATGTATTTGCCAAACTGAGATGCACCCCGCTTGTAGTTGGGACACTAAGGGTTAAACGGTATAAACAGAAGAATATGGTTTAAGGTAATATTTGACTATATTTTTCTGAACTATGTCTGAATTTGAAACCGGATTGCCCAGCGTTCGCTTAATACAAAGCTACATCAAAGACAAACAACAGGTGGAGATCAAACTCCTGACCGGCGACTTACTAGCGGGCAGAATTTTTTGGCAGGATAATAGCTGCATTTGCCTCCTCGATCCCTCAGAAACACAAATTCTGATCTCGCGGCCAGCAATTGCTTATCTCAAACCCAACGGCTGAGGAGAGGGGGAGAGAGGGAGAGTGGAAAAATCTTCCCTCTTCCCTCGAACCTCTTCCAACTTCGGTCATCCTGACCTCCGTTACATCCGTTACAAAATCCGTTGCCGAACTTCCCTAATCGCTAAACAGCTTTTCGCTGACTTGGGCCTTGACCAAAGGCAGCTTTAAAGCAGGTTGCGGCACCGGTGGTGAGGCCGTCCGCTGCATCAAGCCGAGCTCGTAGAAGCCGCCGCACAGCAGCAAACGATCGCCTTCTTGCAAATTGCTAGTTCCGTCCGGCCAGCGAGTAAATTTCCCTTCCCGGCGGATCGCCCGCACCTGCACCCCGTACTGGGTCAGCAAATCTATCTCTGACAGTTTTTTGCCCGCCCAAGGGCTGTTGGCTGGCAGTCTCAGCCACTGGCAAGAACTGTCCCCCTGCGGCACAGCAACTTCCCCTTTCGCCAGCAACTCAAAACTGATGAGTTCTTCCGGTTCTCCCACTACAAAAAGTCGATCGCCCGAGTGCAAAGCTGTCTTGCCGTTAGGATAATCAATTTCCTCGCCATTCTCGCGGACGATCGCCATCACGCTGACCCCTGTCAACTGCCGCAAGTTAGTTTCTTCCAGAGTCATGCTGGCGATGGGAGAACCTGACGGCAAGTTGTACCACTCGCTGTTCATATCTCGAACCGCCACTTTCAAATCCCGCGAAACAGCCAAAGGTTCGCGCGGTGGCCGCAATTCCAGATAGCGGCTGCTGCGAATTTGCTGCACATCTCGCCCGATCGCGGTTGCCGAGAGTCCCATGCCAGCCAGCAAGTGGGAAGACAGTTCTAAACTGGCTTCAAACTCCGGCTGCACAACTTCCCAGGCCCCCAGTTGGTAAAGCAGTTCGATGTCTTTATCTTGGTTCGCGCACACCACAATATCCAAATCCGGGACTAATTCTAAAGCCCGCTTCAGACACAACCGAGTGCTCATGGGATCGGGAAGGGCGATCGCCATTGCTTTTGCCCGTTCCACCCGGGCGGCTTCCAATACGTGCAAGCTGGCAGCATTCCCGTAAATGTAAGGAATTCCTTGGACTCTGCACTCTTGAATTCTACTTTCTGACTCGTCGATCACCACAACTGAACAGTTGCGACTTTGCAGCATTTTGACTAAAATTCTGCCTACTCGCCCGTAGCCGCAAACCACAACATAATTTTGTTCCGGCAAAGTTTCAGCTATAGCCACAGGTTGAGATGTTTCGTCAAAATAGCGCTGCAAAGGCCCGAAATTTTCCGCCCATTTCAATAACTGCGGCACGCTTCTCAATACAAACGGAGTTAGCACGAGGGTGACGGCTGTCGTTCCTAAAATTAACAGGTAAACGTTCCGCGAAACCAGCCCCATAGCTTGGCCGGCACTAGCGAGTACAAAGGAGAATTCTCCTATTTGAGCTAAGCCCAAACCTGCGATCAATGCTGTTTTTAGCGGATAGCCAAATAGTCGGACGATCGGCGCGACGATCAAGAATTTGCCGACAAATACTAGAAATACCAGTCCCAGAATTAATTCTAGATGGTTCCACAGAAACACCGGGTCGATTAACATTCCGATCGTGACAAAAAATAAGGATGCAAAAATATCTCGTAAAGGCTCGACATAAGTGAGAGTTTGGTCGGCATATTCAACTTCTGAAATCATCAAACCCGCCACAAATGCGCCCATCTCGATCGAAAAACCCAAATATTCTGTCAGCAGCGCAATTCCTAAAGCCAAAACCACAACTCCCAGCAAAAACAGTTCCCGACTTTCTGTTTTCGCCAGGTAGCGCAGCAACTGCGGTACGATCCAAATGCCCGCGACTACAGCACCGATCGCAAATAACCCGATCCGCACTAGGGCCCACGCTACCGTCATGCCGATCTCTTCTGCTGGCTGATTGAGTGCCGGCAAAACTGCTAGCATTAACCCCAAGGCTAAATCTTGAACTACTAATATTCCCAGCATGACTTGACCGTGGGAAGTACCGGATTCATTGCGCTCCATCAAGCACTTGAGTACAACTGCTGTCGAAGAAAGCGACAGAATCGCTCCTAAAAACACGCCTTGAGCGGGCGATTCTACCCAGCCTACAGCCAAGGAAATTGCAGTAGTAATGGCGATCGTCAGCACAATTTGCAAGCCCCCCCCGCCCAAACTAATGGCTTTTACTTTCTGGAGTTCGGCGAAAGAAAATTCCACTCCCAAGGCAAATAACAGAAAAGCAACCCCGAATTCAGCCAGGGTGTCTACCTGAATTAATTCTTTAATCAGCCCCAAACCGGCCGGCCCAACTACGATCCCTCCCAGGAGATACCCGAGAATTACCGGCTGTCGCAACAGCGATGCAAAGAGTCCTCCTGCTGCGGCAGCAGCGAGAACTAGAACTAAGTCAACGATCAGTCGGAAGTCTTCTTGCACAACTTTATGAAAAAAGTATAAAGTTATATTATAGTATCTAATGTGTTGACTATATTTGGCGCGTTGAATATAGTTGATAAACCAGCACAACTGCCACCCTTGACCCAGGTATTTTCTCATGGCACAGAGTTCAACTCCTCACAAAAAGCTTAACCTCTTGCAAGTTTATCGAGGGATTGCGGCTGTATTAGTGGTAATGTTTCACCTCAACGAGATGAGCGGCGAGAGATTAAATCAAGTTACTTTTTTTAATTTATTTCAGGCTGGGTGGAGCGGTGTTGATTACTTTTTTGTATTGAGCGGTTTTATTATGGTGTATGTTCACCGATCGGCGATCGGTAAAAAAGACCAGTTAAAATCATTTTTAGTCAAACGCGGCGTGCGAATTTACCCCATATACTGGATAATTACTCTAACAGTTTTGTGTTTTTTCCTAGTAATTCCAGGTTTTGCTAACAATAAAGATTTAAGTGTGGGACAGGTAATTGTATCGCTGCTCTTGATTCCTCAAAAGGACAAGCCCATTCTGGATGTAGGTTGGACTTTAACTTACGAAATATATTTTTATGTATTGTTCAGCATAGCTATTTGGCTGAAGCCCAAACATTCTGCGCCTATACTTTCGGCTTGGCTATTGGTAACGATTTTAAATTTTTGTAAATTTATAAACTTTCCCAAATCTTTTTTCTTGCTAAGTCAAGTATTTGGTAATATGAATCTAGAATTTGTTTTGGGCTGCTTGGCTGCCTGTATTGTGATTAAATATAATAATAAGATTGGCAAGTACAGGTGGATATTATTTGGAATAGCCAATTTAGGATATGTTATTCTAGGAATTCTCGTCGCATGGGGAAACATAGAGTTTGAGCGCGTCACTACTTTTGCAGTGCTAGCAGCTCTGTTAATCATTGCTGCTACCTCGATAGACCTCAAGGATTCCCCGAAAATTCCTTATATTTTAATTTTTTTGGGAGATGCGTCATACTCGATATTCTTGACCCACGGGCCTCTGATTTCAGCAAGTACAAAAATTCTCCAAAAGGCGAAATTAGAAAAATATTTTGACGGTTTCTTTGCTCCGGCTCTACTGGCAATGTTCGCCGTAGTTTTCGGTTGCATATTCTACTCTTTGATAGAAAAACCATTGACAGTTTTTCTGCGGAAAAATATTGTTGAAAAAATGTTTACTCCCAACGCAGAGAGCCGAATTTAAAAAATCCGAAGGTTTGCCGCTTTGGGAAGTTAAGAATCACGATACTGTCTGCTGTGAAATTAATCTCCTTCTAACGGGTTATTGTTACTTTCGTACTCCCAAGCCTAAACTGTGATTTTATTGCTCAAAAACGCACTCGGTCGAGATATTTGAGCTGTATACTGACAAGCCCTCGGAGACTCGAGATTATGGGGATTATGGACAGCCATCTCTATGCACTCGCGATCGAGTCAATTGCCATTGAACGTCTGATTGTGTCAAGCCAGGGGAGTCAAAGTGACGAGGATTAGGTGAAAGCTGCAGTAGCACCTGTAAAGACTGCGCCAGAGCCGATCGAGTCCCTAACTGCAGGACACCCGTATGAGCTAGCTCGGTCACGAACTGAGCATTGCCGATTTCTACATAATTCCCCTCTTCACCTACCTATCGCAGACCCCAGAGTACGAAGCAACGATCGCGCGAACTTCAAAGCTGCGGACTGGGTGGAATGAGGTCAGTCAACTTCCTACTGTGAAGAAAGTCTGTACTTGAGATCTGTGCACTTTATAACTTAAGGGTTTACAACCATGTCGCATTTATTTGAGCCATTGGATCAACGCGGTGTTACATTCCGAAATCGCATTGCAGTTTCTCCCATGTGTCAATATTCAAGCGTTGATGGATTCGCCAATGATTGGCATTTGGTTCATCTCGTCAGTCGAGCCCTAGGAGGGGCAGGGCTTGTCATGACTGAAGCAGCGGCGGTCGAGCCTGAAGGACGAATTACGCCGCAAGATTTGGGAATGTGGCAAGATCCTCACAGTGAAATGTGGGCGCGAATCGTCGAGTTAATTCACCGCAACGGTGCAGTTGCGGGAATTCAACTTGCTCATGCAGGTCGAAAAGCCAGTACAGCAGCTCCGTGGGATGGCGGCGATGTGCTTTCGGAATCCCAAGGAGGATGGACTTCGATCGCCCCTAGCGCCATTCCATTTGAACCCGATAGCCCCGCCCCGATCGCTGTGAGTATCCAAGACATTCAAAACTTGACCGCATCCTTTGTTAAGGCAGCTCAACGCGCCCTCGAAGCAGGATTTGACGTAATAGAGATTCATGCGGCTCACGGCTACCTACTGCATGAATTTATGTCTCCTTTGAGCAATCAACGGACAGATGACTATGGTGGCAGTTTTGAGCATCGCATCCGGTTTTTATGTGAAGTCGTACAAGGGGTGCGAAATGTTTTGCCGGATCGAACACCGCTTTGGGTTCGCATCTCTGCAACCGATTGGGTTCCACATGGTTGGGACATTGAACAAAGTATTGTACTCAGCGATAAATTAAAGTCACTGGGCGTTGATTTAATCGATTGTTCTTCAGGTGCAATTGTACCGGGTGAAAAGATTCCGACGGGTGCAGGTTATCAAACTATTTTTGCCGATCGCATTCGACGCGAAGCCAAAATTGCTACCGGAGCAGTTGGTATGATTACTGCACCCGCGCAGGCCGACCACATCATCCGTACAGGTCAAGCAGATATGGTATTACTTGCCAGAGAAATGCTGCGCGATCCTTATTGGCCGATGCGGGCTGCGAAGCAACTACGTCAATCAGTGCCTGCTCCAATTCAATACGCTCGCGCTTGGTAATTAAGCGGCTTTGCGATCGCCCGGGCGATTGCCTATGCCATTGACAGCCCGGTGATGTGGATGCCAACGAAACGATCGTCCGTCCGACTCGTCAGCAGTTGTAAAGTGGGGCGCATGAAAGTCGAGCGACTCAACGGAATTTAACCCAATGGCTCAACGGGAGACCGAATGGCTGGTGAAATGCACTACATTCGAGGTTGCACAGGTAAGCCGTTGCTGCTGATTCACGGTTTTGCGCGAAGCTGGCGATCGGGGCATCCCATCCTCAACGAGCTCGCTGCTAAACGAGATCGGCTTGCTTACGGAGAAATCAGCAAAGTTTGTCGGTGGGTTCGATCGCACATCGCCTCGCGATCGGTTGGCACTTCCAATCTTTTTGTCGGAGGGCGTGGTGGTGTCGATCGCACCTTCCCCCGTCAAACCCAACAATCTAATCAATCTCGCAACCATAATATCGGATAATTGTAAAGCAATTAACCAAGCTAACAGCATGAGTATTGACCAATTAAACACAGACTACGGCATTGCCGGCCACCTCACCTTCGCCACGGGAAACGGTGGTTTCCCGATGATTCACATCGACAACGGTCAAGCCAAAGCCTTAATTTCTGTGTATTCCGGTCAAGTTCTCTCTTTTCAACCAGCCAGCGAAACTACAGATTTGATGTTCGTTAGCGAAAAAGCCTACTACGCTGAAGGGAAAGCCATCAAAGGCGGTATACCCATCTGTTGGCCCTGGTTTGGCCCCGATCCCGAAGCCTTGGGGCGTCCGAGTCATGGGTTTGTGCGGAATCGTCTCTGGAATGTGCTAGAAACCGCCACAACCCCAGACGGCGCAACCAAAGTCACTCTAGGACTCAAGGATACCGATGAAACTAGAGCAATTTGGCCCCAAGCCTTTGAACTGGCGATCGCAATTACGATCGGCACCACCCTCACTGTAGAATTAATCACCCGCAATCTAGGCGACAAAGCATTTCCCCTCACGCAAGCTTTCCACACCTATTTCCAAGTCGGCGATATTAACCGCGTGCAGGTTTTAGGTTTAGAAAATAGCCAGTATCTTGATAAAGCGGATGGTGGTGTCGAAAAAACTCAAGTGGGTGCAGTGGTAGTAACAGGTGAAGTCGATCGCATTTATCTTGATGTCACCAATGAATTAGTCATTGACGATAGCGCCCTCAATCGTCGGATTCGCATTAAATCATCTGGTAGTAAATCCGTCGTAGTGTGGAATCCCTGGGTGACAATTTCTGCAAATATGGCCGACCTTGATGATGCAGATTATCAGCGTTTACTCTGCGTAGAAACGACCAATGCAGCTACAGATATTGTGGAAGTTCCCCCTCATGGTGAGTTCCGCTTGCAGGCCATTTACAGCGTTGAACGCGACTAAGGAATTAGAGCTTAATTTTAGCGGTGATGGAGCCAAAATTCCCAGTAAGCTGTTCAACATTGCAATTGAATATTTTGGGCGTTGCTCAAATCCCACCCACAAGACTGGGATTGTTTCTTTAAATACAACTTAAATGCCGATTAGCTGATTGAATTGAAAAACTCTGTCACCCTAATGACTAATAATACCAAATCCAACATTTCTCCCCGGTTTATTTCTTAGTCCGCGAAAGAGGCTCGGCGAATCTGACTCGAACTGTCTAGCCACAGACGAAAGTTTGTACGATCGGTTTCAACCGCCGACTCCGATATTTTTACTTACCATCAATTATTATGCAAATCTTCAACTGGACAAAACTTCAAAATGGATCGGACATTCGCGGTATCGCCCTCGAAGGCGTTCCCAATGAACAAGTCAACCTAACGCCCGAAATTGCGACAATTTTAGGTAAATCCTTTGTCAGTTGGCTGGTGCAAAAACTCAATAAACCAGCGGCAGAATTAACGATCGCGATCGGGCGTGACAGTCGCCTATCAGGGCCAACCTTAATGCAAGCAGTCATGGAGGGAATCGCCTCAGTGGGTGCAACCGTGTACGACTTTGAAATGGCCTCAACCCCCGCCATGTTTATGAGTACCATTACCCCTGGTTTTGATTGCGACGGCGCGATTATGCTCACTGCTAGCCATTTGCCATTTAATCGAAATGGCTTAAAGTTTTTCACTGCCAAAGGTGGATTACAAAAGCAGGATATTACAGATATCTTAATACTAGCCCAAAGCAATTACTTTGAGCCAGCCTCATCGCCCGGTAAGATTACAAAGCATGATTTTATCTCAGTTTATGCTAACCAATTTGTCACAAAGATTAGGGAATCAGTCAATCACCCCGATAACTTTGAGCAGCCGCTGAAAGGATTAAAAATTGTTGTGGATGCAGGCAATGGTGCTGGCGGTTTTTATGTTGATAAAGTCTTAAAACCTTTAGGTGCAGACACCACGGGAAGTCAGTTTTTAGAACCCGATGGTACTTTCCCCAATCATGTGCCAAATCCTGAAGATAAACAGGCAATGCAGTCAATTTGTCAAGCAGTAATTGAACATCAAGCTGATTTTGGGATTATTTTTGATACCGATGTCGATCGCAGTGCGGCTGTCGATCGAGTTGGCAAGGAACTCAATCGCAATCGCTTAATTGCGTTGATTTCTGCGATCGTATTAAAAGAACACCCAGGCTCTACCATTGTCACCGATTCTATCACCTCTGATGGCTTGACACAATTCATCGAACAGGATCTAAAAGGCATTCACCATCGCTTTAAACGCGGCTACAAAAATGTGATTGACGAGTCGATACGCCTCAATGAAGCCGGACAGGAATCATGGCTGGCGATTGAAACCTCTGGACATGGAGCTTTGAAAGAAAATTACTTTTTGGATGATGGCGCTTATTTGGTCAGCAAATTATTGATTGAATTGGCTAAGTCAAAACTAGCCAACCAATCTTTGCCAGATTTAATTGCGAATTTAAAAGATCCCGAAGAAAGTGTAGAATTTCGGATTAAACTTGGTGTAGATGATTTCAAGGCTCACGGATCTCGCGTTATTGAGCAACTGCAAGAATTTGTCTCAACGCAAGCCGACTGGAAAATAGTTCCCAACAACTACGAAGGTCTGCGAATTTCCTGCACGTCAGCTAGCGAATCCGGCTGGTTTCTGTTACGATTATCACTCCACGATCCGGTGATGCCTTTGAATGTTGAGTCTAATGTTAAGGGTGGTGTTGCTCACATAGTCGCTCGGCTTTTAGCTTTTTTCCAAACCACCGAATCCCTTGATTTTTCGGCACTATCGATCTAAGTTTTACTGGTGTCAGACAATTACTAAACCCAACCCAAGGAGGAATTTAATCATGTGGCTTTTAATCATAAAATGTTCTGCAGAAAGCTGGGATATCCATTCCAAAGCTTTCAAAGCCATCGCGGCCAAATATCCAGCCACGCCTTCCTCTTCCAAAAAGATGAAAGGCGACGGTCAACGCATCATGGAATATCAGCTTGAGAATGTCAATGATGTAGAGGAATTTATGGAAGAATGCTTGACGTTAGATGGTTTCACTGCTACCTTTGAATCCCTATAATTCTAGGCGATCGGATTATAGCAAGTCTCAATTTTTATCTCATACCATTTTAGAGGTGAGATTTTAAAATTGGAAATCAATAATATTTTGCCAAAAACAGGCTACAATAACTAGAGAGTTAGAGGAAGGTTCTCGGAAAGTAAACCGCCAAGAAAAAATTGATTTAACTGCTCTTGAGTTAAAAATAATTCTGTTGTAGCGCCGTGAACTATAACTAATACCAATTGTTAAAAACAATGTAATAGTACCTAGGACTGATAAAATATAATCATCCGGTTATAGATGAAGAGTGTTTCTGTTATAACTTGGGCTGTCCTAGATTTGTAATGGAAATTGTAGTGTGAGCGTCTGCCTCAAGCGGGCTTTCCTCCCCGCACTACGGGAATTCTTATTATTCTTATCACCTCAAGTTGAGTATTTATTTAAGTTAGTATCTCATCTCCAAATTTTTGACCAAGCTTTTTACCTAAGGCTTTTTCTCTCGACTTATTGCGGATTGCTATAGTTAGTCTAGATAGTTAAAAATATATCAGCGAGACAAAGATTAAGGACACCTAGTGATGATAATGACTGTGATTCGAGGCAACGGCGGGCTAAGTGCCGAAATAGTTACGGGTCGGATTTGGCGGTGGGGGCAGTTGAAAGCAAACAAGCTAACCGCCAGTTCGATCGGGGGAATTGTTGCTGGCTTTCTGAGTTTTGCCCTGCCGGTGCAAGCTTTGCAGGTAGTTGTGACGCCGACAAATCCAGAACTGGGAGATACGCTGTCAGTAATGATTCAGGTTGACGGTAACGGGGGGGAAACTCCAAAAGTTTCTCTCCAGCAAAAAAACTACCCCGCGTTTCCCATCGGCAACGGCCGCTTTCGTGCCTTGCTGCCGACGACGCCGGTAGAGAAAGCCGGTGCCCGCCAAATCCAGGTCACAGGTGACGGACAAGTGCAGAAGTTGAGCGTGCAAGTGCGCGATCGAGATTTTCCCACTCAATCTATCTGGCTTCCGCCTGGGAAAGACGAGGAAGGTACAGATGCTGAATTCGATCGCGTAGACGCATTTAAAGCACTGGTGACACCCGAAAAATTTTGGGACGGCAAATTGTTGCGCCCCAACTCCGGCGAAATTACTACTATTTACGGGGTGCGACGTTATTATAATGGGGTGTTTGCTCAAGACTACTACCACCGCGGCGTTGATTACGCAGGTGCTTACGGTTCCCCTGTCGTGGCACCGGCAGCAGGTCGGGTGTCTCTAGTGGGACGCGAATCGCAAGGCTTCAAAATCCACGGGAACGTGGTTGGTATCGACCACGGTCAGGGGGTAGCAAGTATTTTGATGCACCTCAGCCGGATTGATGTCAAGGAAGGCGATGTCGTGAAAGCCGGTCAAGTAATCGGTGCTCTGGGGTCAACGGGGGCTTCTACAGGCCCTCACCTGCACTGGGGACTTTACGTGCACGGGCAGTCCGTCGATCCTGTACCTTGGCGGCTTCAGGGAGTTGAGTAGGAATTTTTACAGGTTTTGACGGATTTATCAGTCAATTATGGGGTAAGTTTGTGGCTGGGGTGTGCAGATAACTGTTATGGGTTATCTGTAATTGAGTTAGGATTTGTATAAAATTTCTCAACTCAACCCTCACAACTCAAATCTCAAGACGCTAACCATCGCGTCTTCACAAAACTTTATTAATGATGCCGTTGAGCGGGGACGCATATATGAGTATTGAAAAAATTGTTGAACAGGCTTTGCAGGATGGTTATTTAACGCCGTCTATGGAAGCTGAGGTGGGACGGATCTGCAATACGGCTTCGGAATTGTCGATCGAAGAGTACATGGCTCTCGATCGTCTGATGGGATCTTTGTTGACTGGCGAAGTTGTGGTTCTCCCACGCAAACAGTTCATCAACGTTATGGAAGAGTTGGTACTCAGCGATGCGATCGCTAGGGTGGCCGAAATTGAGGCGACGAGCGACCTGAGTCTGGATGTGGGAGATATTGCAGCTTATGCCTTAAATAGGCTGCCACCTCTGTACGCTACGACAGAAGAGGGCGCTCACTTTCAAAGGGCTAGGGCTAAAGAGCAACTTCACGATTTGATTTCCAAAGAAGTCAACGCAGCCATCGCCCGCAACTTAGACAGACCCGACACCCCAAACCCGACAGCTTTGGGCAAGTCTTCTGGAAACGAGGTTCTTTCACAGCTAAGCACTTGGCTGCAAGCTAACGCCACTAATTTTGAACCCCAGCCTTAGTACGACCCCAAAAGCTCTATTTCAGTTAAGCCGATCCCGCTCAATTCAGAAAGCGGGATTTTTAGTTTCTGAGCAACCAACATCTGAAGGCACAAGGTGGAAGCCAGAATTCAAGAAGAACAATTAAAATTTAAGATTTCTTTATTTTGTGTAAAAAATAAAAAATCCCTCTTTCTTATTCCTTGTTCCTGACATCCGTTACATCCGAAGAAAGCGAATCCGTTGCCAAACTTCCTGCTTCCCTGAAAGGATTAATTGTTGCTGTCAGAAGAGTCTGCCGAGGGGCCAGCGGTAACTTTTGTTTCTCGCTTTTCGCGTTTTTTCCGTTCCGCTTGGATGACATCTTGAAGCACTATTCGCGCTTGAGCCATTTTTTCTAAATTGCTGCGGTACAAATCTAAATCTTTGCTAACTTTGTCTTCTGGCAGGTGCAAGGCCGCACTGACTTTAGCGATCGCACCGTTTCGCGTTTCTTGGTCTTTTACTAAGTTAGGATCAGCTTTTTCTAACAGCGAGAACAAACCGATCGCGAACAAGCGGCTGTACTTAAATTGAGGGTTGCTGGCTATCGCCCCTAAAGACGCTTGCAAATCCGCTGTATCTTCAAAGCTCGTCGAGCGATCGAGCCACGAGAGCAACTCTTGTCCGGAAAGTCGCTCTGCCAAGCTTTCCAATCGCTGAGCGTCTTGCTTGTAGCGCTCTGGCTCGTCTTCTAGGGACTTGCACAAAGCGTTAAAAATCGAAACTCTGTCTGCTTCTGGGGCGTACCCAAGCATGAATCGATCGAAAGCTGTCACTACACCCAAAGCATAAATCGGGTCGTATTGAAAATCGGCATTCGCCGAAAGCAAGTGCATTTCTACCATCAACTCTTCCACCACTCGACGGTAAATTGAGTTGATCGGTCGAGTGTGAATCGTATAGAAACTTCGCTTAGTATCTGAAACAGTACGGTTATTGTTCACCTGAGTCTTATAGATAAATAATTTTGCCGTAGCGGGCGTGCCAGCGCGGCGTGAGTAAAGTCGGGGGAGTCAATTCTGCGAGCGGGCTGACAAAAATTGCCAGTTTTTTTTAAGCGTTGCCACCTCCTTGCGAGAAAAAAAATTATCAAAAATATTTTACGCGCGATCGGCAGCAACAATTAATATGTCGCAATAGGAGGGAAAAACCCCAGTATCTTTACAATCATAGCTTAGCTGGGATCGCTCATAAATCTAATCTTCTGACTTGCCCAGCCTAGATATGGTCTTGCATATCACAATAATTTTTTTTGTCAACCCCTAATCGTGAAAAATCAAACAAACATGACAATTTCTCCTGAATTAATAGCTTTAGCCCAATACATGGCGGGCGAATTTGACAACCGGGAACAAGCGCTAGCAGAGCCGACGTGGTACGTCCACCTTCGTATGTGGCAAAGACCACTACCCGTTCCGTTATTTTCCGAACCCAGCATTGCCTTGTTTGCCGAACAAGCCAACATCCTGGAATTAGACAAGCCATACCGCCCCCGCATCGTGCAACTGAGGCACTCACAGATAGCGCCGGGACTTATCGAAGCTCAGTATTATATGTTCCACGACATTACAGCCGTCAAAGGAGCCGGTTGCAACCCCGACTTGCTTGGAAAGCTAACGAAGGAACAAATCCAACTCCTCCCCGGCTGCACCCTGTCGGTTGCAGTGCAAAATTTAGCCTCAAACAGCTATCGCTTTCGGGCATCTTTGCCGGAGGGCACTCGCTGCGGCTTTGCCTACGGGGGGCAAAATTACCAAGTAGACTTGGGATTTGAAGCCGCAGGCGAGGAATTTCTCAGCTACGACAAAGGAATAAACCCCACGACAGGCAAGGCTATCTGGGGAGCTTTAATGGGCCCTTTTAGATTTGTCAAGCGTCAGGATTTTGCTGCTGAGATATTGGTTTGAAGCAAGAAACAAGGAAGAAAGATTTAGCTATCTAGGATAGAAGGCAAGACTTTACCTTGACCTATTCTTCTACTTTAGTGTTTTGGTGAACCCCTCAACCTCTCAAGAAAGGAAGAAAGCATAAGGAAGCTGGCAAGAATTTACCTGCTTCCTGTTCTTGTGCAGGGTTCCGGCGCATTTTGTGAGCCTCAAGCTTAAATTGCGCTTACACCGCAACCGATGCAAGCGGGAGCGGTCAACTTGCGCGCGGCACCCCCTCTAGAGCTTCTTCTTCCGTTTCAAAGATTTCAAACACAGAATCCATCATGGTGACTTCAAACACCAGTTTGGCTTCGGGATGAACATTGCAAATGCGGAAACTTCCCTTAACTTTATCCGCATCCCGCATACCTGCTACAAGTGAGGTCAGGCCAGAGCTATCGATAAAGTTAACCTGACCAAGATTCACTACAACATGGCGGCTAAGTTTGGAAATACACTCTTGCAACTTGAGGCGGAATTGCCAAGCTGTAGTGATGTCCAACCGTCCTGTCGGTGCTAAGACGATAACTGTTGTACCGTCTTGAAGCGTGTGGGTTTTTTGATCAATATGAATCACTGACCCTTCCCTCAAATTTATTATCTATCGCGGTGGTTACTGTCCCAGTAGTTTAACTCAGGTCGGTGACTGCTGAGGCATCCAATTCGCCCAATCTTGCGGTTTTAAGAACTTCGAGTAGAGTTCGGCTTCGGGAGAGTTGGGTTCTGGCTCGTAAGAGTATTCCCAGCGTACCAAAGGTGGCAGGGACATTAAAATCGATTCGGTGCGTCCGTTGGTCTGCAAGCCAAAGGTCGTGCCTCGATCGTACACCAAGTTAAATTCAACGTAACGGCCGCGGCGGTAAAGTTGGAAATTACGCTCGCGCTCGCCGTATTCTTTCGATCGGTGCTTTTCAATAATAGGGGTGTAAGCCGGCAAAAATGCCCGGCCACAATCCTGTACGAAGGCGAACAGCGACTCCCAAGTTCTAGGTTCCGGCACGCCGATGTTGTTGCTGCACTCAGCGGCTTTGCCTTTGACATGATGGTCGCGGTAAAGCGCGCCTTGAGCGCTTTGGTAGTCAAAAAACAGACCGCCCACGCCGCGGGTTTCTTGGCGGTGGGGGAGGTAGAAATATTCGTCGCACCAGAGTTTAAAGGTCGGATAATATCCGGGATGGTGGCGATCGCAAGCTGCTTTCAGAGTTTTGTGAAAATGAGCTGCATCCTCAGCGAACGGGTAATAAGGAGTCAAATCCACACCGCCGCCAAACCACCAAATCGGGCCGGCCTCAAAATAGCGGTAATTCAGGTGAACCGTAGGCAAGTAGGGATTGCGGGGGTGCAGCACCATCGAAGTGCCCGTTGCATAGAAATCGTGACCGGCAGCTTCTGGGTGCTTTGCCAAAATCAAAGCCGGCAAACTTTCGCCCCACACTTGGGAAAAATTGACTCCCCCTTGTTCAAACACATCGCCTTCCCGCATGACGCGAGAACGTCCGCCGCCGCCTTCGGAGCGTTCCCAAGAGTCCTCCTTAAATTTGCCAACGCCATCGAGCTGTTCGAGGGATTGACAAATTTCGTCTTGTAGGGTTTTCATAAATTGGCTGACTCTAGCTCTCGAGTCAGCGGGTGGCAAAAACGGGGAAGTGGCTGTTTTAAGTGTTGTAGAAACTGTCATCCGATTTTAGATTTTAGATTTTAGATTTTAGATTGAAGAATTGCGACCACGGATCAATTCGGGGATTGTGACCAAATTGCTTTCGGTCGTAGAAATTCTTGCCGAGCGCATTTGAGTTTGAGATTGACCGTGAGTCCCAAATCCAGTCGTCATGTAATTATGCCACCGCAGGTCTGCAAATGATCGCTATGAAGTTACATTAAAAAATAGCAATAAAAATATACTTAAACCTGCGATCGAAAATTCGCTAACCCAATTGCAGAGCTATGGTGGAGAACACAATGCCCAATACACTCGATGTTAGTTCAGTCTTAGAAATCCTGCGACCCGTGCAAGACCCCGAACTGCAAAAGAGTTTGGTGGAATTGAACATGATTCGTAACATCAAAATTGACGGCGGTGTCGTCAGTTTTACTTTAGTGCTGACCACGCCTGCTTGCCCGCTGCGAGAATTTATTGTCGAAGATTGCCAAAAAGCGGTCAAACAGTTGCCAGGAGTCGAAAAAGTGGCGGTGGAGGTGACAGCCGAGACGCCGCAGCAGAAAGGAGTGGTCGATCGCCAAGGCATTGAAGGAGTTAAAAATATTATCGCAATTTCCAGCGGCAAAGGCGGCGTCGGCAAAAGCACGGTGGCGGTAAATGTGGCAGTAGCGCTGGCGCAAACTGGCGCTAAGGTGGGTTTGCTGGATGCCGATATCTATGGACCCAACGACCCAAATATGTTGGGTTTGGGGGACGCGAAAGTCATGGTTAGGGACGGAAAAAGCGGAGAAACCCTCGAACCCGCTTTCAACTACGGCGTCAAATTGGTGTCGATGGCGTTTTTAATTGACAAAGACCAGCCCGTGATTTGGCGCGGCCCGATGTTGAACGGAATCATCCGGCAGTTCCTATACCAGGCGAATTGGGGCGATTTAGACTATCTGATTGTCGATATGCCTCCGGGTACTGGAGACGCGCAGTTGACAATGGCGCAAGCGGTGCCGATGGCTGGTGTTGTAATTGTGACGACGCCACAGACTGTGGCTTTGTTGGACTCTCGCAAGGGCTTAAAGATGTTCCAGCAGTTGGGAGTGCCGGTGCTGGGAATTGTGGAAAACATGAGCTATTTTGTGCCGCCGGATATGCCAGACAAGCAATACGATATTTTCGGTTCCGGTGGCGGGGAAAAGACTGCTGCTGAGTTGGGAGTGCCGCTGTTAGGCCGCATTCCGCTGGAAATTCCTTTGCGGGAAGGTGGCGATTCTGGGGTGCCGATCGTGGTGGGGCAACCGGGTTCTGCTTCAGCTAGGGAGTTGCGGGCGATCGCGGGCCGCATTGCCGGTAAAGTTTCCGTAGCAGCCTTAGCCTAACAAACTCTCGTTTCTGGGCTTTGCCTCGCGTTTTCCTGTACACGAAGATTTGCCTAGTTCTCAGGCTCTGCTTGGGAACTAGAAACGAGAAAAGGTAAGCTATAAACAGCCAACTTAACATTCACAGAATTATGATTTTTCCAGGTTCGGCAGTTCGAGTTAAAGATAAGGGTGAGATTTACTACGCCTTTCAAGGACAAGTTCAGCGAGTTAGTGATGGGAAGGTCGCGGTACTGTTTGAAGGCGGGAATTGGGACAAGTTGATTACGTTCCGGCTGTCGCAGTTGGAACTTGTGGATGCTACGGCTGGTCGCGTGAAATAGTTCAGTAGTCAGCGGTCATTAGTCATTGGTAATTGGTAATGGGTAATTAGTCATTGGTAATTGGTAAAGTACCCAAGACCAGGCTACTAACTGAAGACCCTTGACAACCAGCACAAAACCAATGGCTAATGACTACTAACTAATAACTAATAACTAATAACTAAAACTATGCGTTTACCTTTACCCCAATTTGCTACAAAAGAGCGCCATCCCGATCGCATTGCTGAGGTAATCGAGACGGCAACGTCGGAATTTTTGGCTCAATGTTTGGAACCGGAAGACTTAAGTTTTCCCGTGATGCCGCCTTTTGGGAGTTGGGTGAAGGCCGAGGATGAAGAGTCGAAAAATCAAATCTACGGCGTGGTTTATTATGCCACGACTAGCCCGATAGACTCGGTGCACCGAGCTCGCGCTTTGGGTTTATCCCTGGAAGAGTTGCGGGAAGAACAACCGCAGATTTTTGCGATGCTCAAAACCGAGTTTCGAGTGGCGATTGTGGGGTTTGAGGCTGCGCCGGAAAGGTTCAACGGTCACGGGCCATCTAGGGGTAAAATTTATCAGTATTTGCCGCCGCGCCCGCCGCAAATTCACCAGGCAGTTTATCGCTGCGAACCCGATGAGGTGATTGATTTTACCGTGCAGTTGGATTTTTTGAGGACGCTGCTGGGGGTGGCTAATGCGCCGGTGGATGCGCTGACGGCGGCGGCGATTCGGGAGATTTATCAGTTGCGGATGCGCGATTCCCTTCGGGATAGCTACGCTTCACGATCTTGGTTGGTGGAAGCGGGGAGGAGTTTGAGTGTTTTGCTGAAGGATGATTACGACAGATTGAGGGTGATTTTGAGCCAGATTCATCCGTAGGGAAAAGCTGGAATAAAATAATCTGGACTTACGCAAAAAGTGGTTTGACCCGCTACGGATAGCAGTAAGGTGTGCAAGGCGCACCCTACATAATTAGGTTCTGCGTAAGTCAAAGTCGGGTTTTTTCGGAGGAAAAATATTTTATGTGGGTAGAGATAACAGGGCTGAATCAAGTTCCCGAATGGGATATTTTGAAGGTAAAAGTTGAAGGTACTTCGCTGATTTTGAATCGTCAAGGCCTGAATGTCACTTGTTACCGCAATGCTTGCACTCATTTAGAATATCCGATCGACATGGGTAAGGTAAGCAGCGGTATCATTACCTGTCCGTTTCATAAGTATCAGTACAAATTAGATACTGGTAGATGTTTGAATGCACCCAGCGATGCCCTGGAATCTTATCCGGTAAAAATTGAGGGCGATCGCGTTTTTGTAGACATAGATTAGTTATTCGTTATTAGCTAAGTCCGACAGGGGTTTAAACCCCTGTCTCATAGCTCAAGTCGTCTCAAGACGACTGTAGATTAGTATTTGATATTAAGTCCGGCTTAAATACCCCCTCACTCTCCTAGTCTGCGGAGGCAGACTTTGTTTGACAAGGAGCGGTTTCAACCGCCGAACCATCTTTCAACCTACCATTTTCGCGCGCCGCTGACGGAGGAAAACCGCTAAAAGCCCGATCGCACCTACCGCCAAAAGCAGCCATTCTTCGGGTTCAGGAACCCCCGAAACATTCAGAGGATTATTCGGCTTAGTTAACTCCTCCTTACCAGATTCTACCTCTCTGTCAAATCGATCGCTCTTAGCTTCCGCTGCTTTTAGTTGCTCCCTTTGCGCGTCATTAACTAACACAATCATCGAAGAATAAGGCGTCACCACTTTGAAATTTTTAGCTACTGCGTGCATTGCATCCAGTTGCGTCAATTGATTGGAACTTTTCTGCTTGCTAAGTGCAGTTATTAACTGCCGCGCAGCTATCGGTTTAAAGCCTTCATTGCCGGCATTTTTTGACTCTGCGACGGCCGCCGATTTTGCAATTTTTTTCGGCTGCGGGGTTTTGGCATAACTCCAAGCATAGCCGTCAACAACGCTAACTGTAGATTGACCCGAAGCTGCTGTCGTTGCTACTCGCTGCATCGCCTCTTTCATATCTGTAGAAACTCCGCCGCCGCTATCTTGAATAAGCTTCAATGTTGCGTCGTCGTAGCCGGGGGGCAAACCTCCCAAATGCACTGTCCATAGCGGTGCAGAGATGGAAAGTTTAGGTTTGCGATCGTCCGACAATTCGTAACTGTGGCGATCGCTCACCACAAATACAGTATCGTAACTTTTATCGCCCCGCAACTGTGCAAACTGTTGCAGCATATCTTTGAGCTGGATTGTACCGTAAAACGTCACCTTTGCCGCATCGAAATTGCGTACATCTTCCACCAACTTAGGCGGCATTCCCGCAGCGCTGGCGACATACAAATCAACAGCATTTTTGCCTTCTGCATTAGCTTTCAACCATTCAAAAGTCTCTTTTACTTCTTTATTTTCCGCCACCATGCTGCGAGAAGTATCGAGAATAACTGCAAACTTCTTGCGTTGCGGTAACAAGTAATTTGCATCAGCCAACGGCTTAGCAGAAATGATATTTCCTCCCGGTAGAACCGCCTGCTGCGCTGTTAGAGGTTGCTGTGCGGCGGCGGGCAAAAAGGGTGGCAGCCAAGTTTCTCTTGCTTCTTTCCCGCTGTATTTTACCTCTTTTCCGGCGATCGTGCGGCGCGTATTTTGGTTCCAAAAAATGTTGCGTTTCTCAGCCAAAACAGGCATAGCCCAACCCTGCGGCTGGCGCATGACTTTGTAAGTAAGCCACAGGTGCATTTCCGTTGGCCCTTCTGTTTGGGTGAATTCTCGTTTGGCCGGGATTGGAAAAGCGCGCAAGCGGTATTGTTTGGGGCCAATTTGTTCTAGCAAAGCCGGATCGACTCTTTCTACTACCTGTTGGTTGTAGACTTGCTGGGCCGCACCGCGAGGCGATACAGTAAATGCAAAACGTTTGTTTAAATCGCCAGTATCGCCCAGCCAAACTCCTGTAACTGCGGCGCTTTCCGGCAGCGAAAAGTAGTAGAATACTTCTTGCAAGTTCGGCGTTTGATTTTTGTAAACTTCGTAGAGTTGAACGTCAGCCCAGTCGCCGTTTTCTTTGACAGTCACTTCTTGCGATTGCAACCATACTTTTTCCTGATTGACATTCAGCAAACCCGCTTTAGCTTCTTCCTGGTTTGAGGTTGACTGTACCGCGTGTTTTACTGCTTCTGTGTCGCCTTTTTGCAGTTCCGTATCGAAGAATTCGCCGTAGAGTTTTTCGGCTTTTTCCACATCAGCACTAGAGCCTTGATACAAAAACGGCGACATTAAAAAATTATAGCTGTTCTGCAAAGTTTGAGCCGCGCCGTCAGGGAAAATCCAACTATTTTTGTATATCTCATAAATGTGGTTGTTTTCTCCTACAGTGCTCAGGTAGCGGTAAGGGGACAAATAAGCGTTAACTAAGCCCGCTCGAATCATATCAGACTTGGCTAATAAAGTTTGGCGGCTGCTGTCGTTTGCGGGGTGATTCGCTAGCATTTTCAGTGCTGCAACTTGTGGCTGCTGCTGCAAAGCGGAGAAAATAGCCAGCCAAGCTGCTATGACTCCCAAACTTCCGATTAGCGCTTTATTTTTCCCGTATTGTGCAGCAAAACTCTGCCATATTTTCCGCCCGGAATGAATGTAGAGAAAGCCGTATAGCGAAGGCATGACAACGAATAAGCTACAGGTTAAACCAAACAATATAAACGATAGCGGTATCCAAATTAAAGCCGAGGCCCACGCCCCGTATTTAAACATTTCCAGAAATTGTGAAACCCATGTAAACTTAAAAAATTGAATGACGACAAATAAGAGTCCATAAAGTGTATACAATGCCACAGGTACAGCGTAATAAAGCAGCAATGTTGCCGCCCAAGTGCCAACTACTACCATTAAACTGTGACATCCTAATTGCAGCCACGCACTTCGCTTTTCTCCGATTAATCTGAAAATACGAGGCTGTTTATTATGGGAATTCTGGGAATCGAAAATATTTTGAACATTTTCTCTTTTACCCAGATATCCGTACAGCATTTCCACTGAAAATGCTGCAATGCACAAAGCAATAGTAGCGATGATTTGAGAACTAGCTGGAGTGAGTTCTCGCAGCAGGAACAAGCGGAGCAAACAAAGCAAAAATAGCGGTGCTTCTACGCCGTAAAACCAACGCATTAGCTGTAGGGGTTGCTTGCTAAAACGCCTAGCTCCTATTACAGTACATACAGTCGGTACTGCGATCGTAGCTGCCATCGTCAAAGAAAACTCTAGCGGGATGGTGCCATCGATTGTGGCCTTAATTAATGGCCCTCCTATAATAGGCAAAATTCCCAAGTAAACAATCGACAAAAAGGTCAAGTTCCAAACCCAAAAAATTGCTTGAAAAATTCCATCAAATACCTGTTTTATTTTCATTTATTTGTCCTGACAAGCTTTGTTTAACGGTAGTGTATACATCACTCACAAACTCTTTTACTTCATAATTTTCTGCTGGTAGCGAACTGTCAAATAAAATGGAAACTAGCACCCAATTGTGATTTTTGTGAGTGATATCGCTGCCGATACGAGAGATGAAGTTATCGGTAGTTAGCTGTGCAGATTGCAGCCAGTATGCTGCTGATAATTGGTAGTTTTTGAGAGACAGCCAGCGCCCTGTTACTGAAGGAGTTAGTTGTTTTTTTTCTATGCGATTGACTGGAATTCCGCTGGCTACAAAACACAACTCGGGGGCGTGATAAGTTTGCCAAGATGTGCTCGCTACTGTGAGCATGGAACCGCGCAAGTTGCCGGCGATAAATCGGATTTTTTGTGTTTGCGTGTCTGGATAGTTGCCAAAGAATTTTTGTTCGCTAGGATTCAGGGGAATCGACTCTGATTTAATGTATTCAGGTAATGTTAAAGGTGCGATCGCCATTTTTGACGTTTCTACATGAGACAGTTGAGCCATGACTGCCAAAACTGTCACTGCTGCAATTATTCCGGGTTTTGCTAAAGGGTGATTTGGGAGTATTCCTGAGTTTGGTTTTGCAGAAATACCGCTGGTTTTTTCTGGCTGAAATTTCGGTACTCGTTGCAGCATTAACCACGTCACAAAACAAGCACAGACTAAACCGACTATCCCCAGAGGAACGTGCATAATTTGTGCTAGATTTGGCTGTTTAAACACTTCTGAAACCAGGACTAACACGGCAACCCGCGCAGCGTTAGCACACACCAACATTAAGAGATTAGCAGCGCCGACTGCTACCCATCTTAAACTCAATTTACGGCCTTCCAGCCAGGTAGCAGCTAGCAAAAATAGTGTTCCGACTAATAGGGTTTTAATGCCACTACAAGGCACGTCAACCTGAGCGATGCCGTTTTCCAAAACGATAATATCGTAAGAAGAAATAGCCCCAATGTGCAGCATTGAGAGCAACTGTTCTACTACCTGAGCAGTCAGCACTCGCGCCGGCAAACCTAATCCGCTATTCAACTGACTGTTGAATGGTAAAATACAAGCCAGCAAGCCCGCAACTGGCAAGTTTTTTTGCCAAAAGTTCTGCTCCACCAATAAGCCGCACAGCCCGTAAGTTCCGAGGATAAATAGCAGGACATTAACTTGTTTGATATCAATTATGTACTGAAGGGCGATCGAGCAAATACCCGCACCCAACATCAACAGCAGCGGATATCGCCTCAAAACGAAATTGGGCGAAAATCCCGGCGGGCGATCCTCTTCGAGGGCTGCGCTAACGGAGTTCCCGCTCGATCGCACTACTAATGCTACAATCAAAAAACCAATTACTATCTTGTACAGTGTGGGTATCTCAACAAACGAGGATAACAGCCACTTAACTGCCGAGATATTGGCCCAAAACCAAGCAAGGGCTAACAAACAAGGAGCCAGCCAAACCAAATTAACCCCAGAATTGGGACTGACAGCATCTGGAAGGTCAGAATTGGGAATATTGGTGCGCTGCATGATACCGCTTGACATTCAGGTTGGTGACATCTTAGCTCAGCAAAATTAGTAATGTCTAGACCGGTTATTTAAGTTTTGTCAAGCTTCGATTTTCTCTACAGAGAAGCTAGCGTTATAATAATTAATTTTAGCGGAGGTAAAAATGAGCGAAAAAAGCCCAGGATACAAAATTGTTAGCGATAACCGACAAGCGCGCCACCTCTATGAAATTATAGAGACATACCAAGTGGGCATAGAGTTGAAGGGAACCGAAGTCAAATCAATTCGGGAAGGAAAAGCCAATTTGCGGGACGGATATGGTTTAGTTCGGAACGGGGAACTGTGGCTCATCAACGTTCACATTTCGCCTTGGAGAAGTGCTAGCAACTATTTTAATCACGAACCCCGCCGCACCCGTAAATTGCTGATGCACAAGCAGGAAATTCGCAAATTAATCGGCAAAGTCGAAGAAAAAGGTTTGACTTTAGTGCCGTTAAAAATGTATTTGAAAGGCGGCTGGGTAAAACTCGATATCGGTTTGGGTAAAGGGAAAAAACTGTACGACAAGCGCGAAGATTTGAAGAAACGCGAAGACAAGCGAGATATGGAAAGAGCCATGAAGCAATTTTAGTCATCCGTCATTAGACATCTCCGAAAAAGAAACTTAAACCTTTGCTAATCAAAGGGTGAAATTGAATTTCGGAAGATGTTTATTAGTCAGGAGTAATTAGTAATTAGTGATTAGTGATTGTCCCTAGGGATGGATTATTTTAGCTCGCGTTTGGTTAATTACTTATCATAATATTTCTCAATATCTCCCCTTTAGGATTTAGAGGGCTTCCATCGTCACTACAAACTTAATTAGAGTTATTTCACCGGAGTCCATCCCATCGGCTCTCTTGGGGTTGTGCTGGAAACGTTAGTGTGAGCGCCTCCCTGACCCAGGCTTTCGGACTCCTACCACAAGAAGTTTTATTTTTATAATCCTCTAAAACTCAGGCGAGCCATCTTATCTCCTAATACAGTCGCATATGGACGATCCTCGCCCCGCAAGTAAGTATTATTACTTATCTACCGCCAACAGTCGTGCCTTCTTCCGGGTTCCGGCTTCCCGGTTCTTTTTTTTGAAAATATCCGGATGGCTTGTGGAGCCCCATGAATGATTAACCTATGCTCGAATACATCTGTGTAGTGGGGCTTTACCCAACCATTCGGCTGTCGACTGACAAACTCTTATGAGAAATCGGCTCAAACCTGAGCCATTTCGTAAGATTATGACGCCATTAGGGTGGCAATTAAATATGGCAAGCTAAATATCGCCCAACTCTCAAGTTAAAAAATGCTAAAAATCACACCATTAGCTAACATTTTCAATGCCATGAAAGAGCCAGCAAAAAAGCATCACAACTCCAAGTGGGGAGCCTTATTGCTGATGCTAGCAGTAGGCTTTAGCGGCTGGAAAATTGCTTTGCCGGAACTGGCATCTTTTTTTAATAATATTGCGTTTGAAAACTACAAAGCCAATCGATTAGCGGATACTCAAAAAGCATATGAGTTAGCCCTCTGGGTAGATCCAAAAAGCCGAACAGCTCTTTACAATTTAGGATGGCTTTGCGAAGAGGTACAAGATTTACAGTGCGCCAGAGGAAAATATCTGCAAGCTGCAAAACTCGGTCTGCCTGCTGCTTACAGCAATCTGGCTCGATTATATATAGTCGATCAAAAAAACTATCCGGCTGCGGTTCACTTCCTGTGGCAAGGTTTGAAATTAGCTGAGGACGATCAAGTAAAATATTCTTTACTCAAAAACTTGGGATGGGCTCGCCTGGAACAGGGTCGATATTCAGAGGCATTGCAACATCTGAATGAAGCGATTAAACTTGATAGTGAAGGACCCGCAACTTACTGCTTAAAAGCGCAAGTCCTAGAAAAAATGAAAAATACGAAGGAAGCGCTACCGCAGTGGAAAATTTGTCTAAAGTATGCGGATTCTCAAGAATTCGATGAGGATATATGGATAGGGATGGCACGTCAACGATTAAACGAGGAAAAAACAAATAAATGAAACGCACAGTTTTGTTTTCATCAACCATACTGGCAATTATAACGGTACTGGAGCTAAGTCAAGCCTCAACAGCACTGCCAACTCCTTCGACTGTTAAAATTACCGTTAATGAATCAGTCGAAACGCCGTTCGACTCCAATCAAGCGAGGAGGTGGCGGTGCAGAGATAGAGATGGTGGAAAATATCCGTGTCCCAGATTCATCATGCCTTCGGAGAGCGAAGAATAAGAGTTATTTTCAATAAATTTTGTAGAGTGTACCATCACCACTTTACAACAACAGGTATGTAGTATGTATTAGTAGTATGCAGGGTGCGCCCTCCGCACCTTATAGCATTTGAGATGCGAGATTAAGAATTGAAGAATTGGAAATAACTTATGGCTATAATGGTTTGCAGCTTGCATAAAGCTGCATTCTTTTTTTTGCACTGATATAACTCTTAATCATTGCTGTGTCGGCTATTGCTGGAATCCGCACTGGGCGGGGAGAAAGCCCCGCCAGCAATTTTATCTACTCGGCCTCCGTCAAAGCTGAATCTTGGTGCTGCTGATGCGAGTTGCTGTAAAAACTAGCAATAATCGCCACCATCAACCACCAAAGCATATTAACTTCCGGCCGGTACCAAACTGTATCGACAAAACCGTGGGCCATCATGCCGGCTAAAGTTGCGATCGCCCCAATCAACCAAAACCCCTGATTCGATTTGAGATTTTGGATTTGAGCTTCTTTCTCTAAACTAGAGATTTTAAATTGTGAATCCCGCAGATGTTTGATCTGCAACAAACCTTGATTGACGGTGACAGTCATCAGCCAAAGGAAACACATTAAACCGATAAAACCGGTTTCCACCGCAATTTCCAGCAGCACGGAATAAGCGCTCAAAGCAGTGAATTTGGGCCTCATATAAAGCGGATAAACTTTATTAAAAGCAGTGTTTCCCGGTCCAATTCCGAGAATGGGTCGATCGCGAATCATGTCAACCACCGCCGTCCAAACATTAATCCGAAAATTGTTACTGCTGTCATTTCGGCCGATAAACATACTCGAAACTCGATCGCGCAGAGGCTCCACTAAAGCCACTCCCAAAATTAAGGCTCCCGCCAAACCTCCTAACCCTAACGGCAGCGCCCAATTTCGCCAGAACCGAGGCATCAAAGGGCTGTACCAGTACCACAGCAGCACTAAAAATACCACAAGTAGAGCCACAAAGCCGATCCAAGCACCCCGGCTGTCCGTGTAGCGCAAACAGGCGCAATTCACCACCAGCATCGTCAGCGCTAAAACTTTTGTTCCCCATCCTTTCCACACAAAAAGTGCGGCAGCGCTCAATGCAATGGCTGGCAGCAAATAGGAACCAAGCAAGTTAGGATTTCCCAGAAAACTGTAAACTCGCGTGACATTGGCTTGAGTAGAAGTCGGATCGTTCCAAGTAGCTAATGGTGGCACTTTATCAATCCACTGCCGCACGCCGTAGAAACTGACAATTAAAGAGACGTTCAAAAATACGGCAATTAACCACGATCGCCAACGGGGCGATCGCAATATCCGAGCCATCAGCGCAAAAAACAGCAAATACAGCGTTAGCTTGCTCCAACCAGTAGCAGCGGCGACTTTCACCGGCGACATCGCCGTTGCGACAGTGGCTATGCCCCAGTACAGCAGAACCAGCAAATGAATCGGCGTGAAAGGGATCTCGCGATCGTCCGAAACAGTCAGCAGCACCCAAAATGCAGCGCTAGCCGCCATCAACACCCCCACCAAGGCATTGTTTACAAACGGCGCCAAACCGAAAGTCAAGGCCAGCAAAACAAAACCCAAGGGTTCGGCCCACTGCATCAGCCAGCTACTCTGCCGCCAACTGCGTAAAGAGCCGATCGCCAAATTGAATAAATAACTTCTACTTTGCCACTGAGAGAGCGGCAAATTTGCCAGAGTTAACTGTTGCCAAACTGAATTCATTTTTAGATTAATTATTGGTAATTGGGAATTGGGAATTGGGAATTGAGTCTAAAACCATGAACAATTGGTAGTAACTCCTATCTTGCGCCATTCTTCCTTAAGGCTTTTCTGGTCGGCTCCACAAAGAATAAATTTCTTGTGGGGGGCACGGGAGCCCGCGCATAAAAGCCTTATTGAGAATGGTGCAACATCTCAGTATTAATTAACAAATGACTTGTTTCTTCTTCCTTCTTCTTTCCATCCGTTACATCCGTTACATCCGTTAGAAAATCCGTTGCCGAACTTCCTTCTTTAGCCTTCCAACAATTCCGTAGCATTTGTGCAGGGCAGCCAGAGCACGTAGCGATATCCAGATTCCGGGGCGCCTTGAATTGAGAGTTCACCGCCTTGAATTTCCACCAACTGGCAGCAAAGCAGCAGCCCCAAGCGTTCCCTGGCCCCATAACCAGCTAACACCGGTGCGGTATCCTCGGCATTCTGGGCCACCAAATCCGCCAACTCAGAAAACGCCAGCGTTAATCGCTGCGAACCCTGTGTCGGGAGTGGCGCTTCGAGTCCGAGGGAGTCGGTTTCCGAGTGCAATGGGGAACCGCTAAGAGATCCGGCCTTCAACAAGTAGTCGGTGTAGAGTTTAGCATGGGGCAAACTTTCCCCTAACCAAGGATGAAAAACCCAAACTCCAATGTTGATACCGTCTTCTTTCCGAGAAACGTGGACTCGAATCACGCTGCCTGCCCCAGCAGATTGAATAATGCTAAAAATTAAGTGGTGCAGCATTTGCTGAACCTTATCTTTATCTACCAACCAGATGCGCGACCCGGGCCCCATCGACAAATTAATTTCTTGCTCTCGTCTACTTGCCACCGACGACAGGATTGTCACAACCTGTTGGCACAAAGTTTCTATATCGACTGCGGTTCGCTTCAAGGTGAAAGCGGAATCGTCTAGTTCTGCCAGTTCCAAAATTTCTTCAACTAGCGATCGCAAAGAGCGGCTGCTGTCTTGGATCACGTCAATATATTCTTTTTGCTTGCTCGTTAAGGGGCCATAAATTTCTTGTTTCAACACGCTTGCCATGCCGAGGACAGAAGTGAGCGGTGTGAGCAATTCCTGCGCTAAATTATTCAGCAGTTTTACTTTAATTGAGTTAGTAGACAAATCGATAGGTTTGTTAGTCATCGCTAATTTTTATTGGTTCATTGTCGAGCGAGGGTTTGCGGTTCATTAGACCTATTCCAAAAGTTTATAACAATCTGTTTATAATTCACCACAAAAAAACGTAGTGAATAAAAATATATATTCCTTCTTCCCTAGAAGCTCTTCCTTATTTGAGTAATTAAGATTTAATCATTGCTTCTAAAGCTGATTGCAAGTCTTGAGTGAGTTCGGCAACTGCTAACCTGCGGCTGGTTTGATATCGATCCCAACGATCGCTCACTGATATGGGTTCGCCCACGGTCATTTGTACCTGCTGTTTGCCCAACTTCGGTCTGCCGAAAGGATTTCCCCCTTTGATGCGAGCCAGTACGTCCCACAGGAGTAAAGTTGTTTCTGCCAAACGTTCTGCTGTCAGTTGTTCTGCGACGTACCTGCCCGTGACGGACACGAAACTTTCTACAAGTCTCATGTGCCACATCCGAAGACTTGCTTCTTCAGCGAGGCGATCGGCTAATCCTCTTTCTAAGGGAGGAAGTGCTGCAATATCTTTGATATCTTCTCGGTAAATATAATCCCAGCCTGCTTGTTCCACACGGCGGCAGCGGTCTATTAAACTGCCTTTGGGCTTTAAGTTAAAATATTCTTCTGCTACTTGCAAACCCACGTCTAACAGGGCTTTCAGTCTAGCCATCATTACTTCATTTCCAGAATCATTTCCCGTTTTTTCTGGTAGCGATAATGATGTTAAAATAGATGTTTCAGGCTGTAAGTTTTTATGATAAAAACGGCTGTAAAACTCTTCCATTACTGCTAGTAAGTGGCTGCCCAGTCGAATCAGACGCAGATATTGGAATTTGTGATTGTGGTTTTCGGAATCGGGATTTGCGGTCTCTAAATTAGCGAGATCGGTGCGTTCTAAGGGTGGCAGTCGGCAATCGATTTCTAATTGAGTTAAAAGTTTTTCTAGGGGTTGCCAAGGTGGGTTGACATAGCGGTATTGAATGCCGATCGGCACAATTAAAACTTTTTCAGTGCGTCCGGCTTTGAGCAAATCTTCAACGCACCAGAAACCCATTTGAGCAATTCCCGGTTCGAGGGGACTGACTATTTCATTGTGACCGTTGGTAGCGCCTTCTGGGGCGGCGGCGATCGGGAATTGGCTGTTGGCAAATAAATTGCGGGCAGATCGCAATCCGACGCGATCGATCTTCCCGCGAACAATCGGAGTGCCACCGAGTTGGGAATACAACCAGCCGACTCCTGCACCGGCCCACAGGGGAATGCCGCGATCGTAGATAAAGTGGGAATGTACCGGGAATTGCAGGGGAATGCCTTTGGCCCGCGCTGCCTGGGGAACGAGTTTCCAAATTAGTTGTCCCAAACAGTAGGGATCGTCTGAGTTGGGGTGGCGGAAGGCTAGCAAGAAGCGAACTTTCTGATTTTGAAATTGGTGGAATAGTTCGGCGAGGGTTTCGACATTTTCGGCTTGAACGTGGCTGATACTCGTCCGAAATCGCAGCCACCAAGGGAATATTTGCTTACAACCTTGCACCACTAGCGGGTTGTAGGCTGGGGGTATGAATTCCAGCGGCGGCTGAACTTGGCTAATTGAATTGGGCATTTGGGGATTTTAAATTTTAAATTTTAGATTACTAGGTGGGGGTAAAAACTTCCAATTTTTAGAATGCTGAAGTTTTTTTTATTAACCGCAGAGGACACAGAGGACACGGAGGAAGAGAGGAGATAGCAAAGCGTGTCAATTTAACGTCAAAAGTATTACCCGTCTTGGATCGGATATGATGTCGAGTCGATCGACCCCAATATTTTGGTCGGGGCGGGTTTACGGGATTTCTGGCTTATATTACAGATCGGGGGTGAACTAGCCCTGACCAGAATTACGATTATTTTACAGGACTAGATATGAAACCATCATCTTTTTTACCCCCCTACCCTTGACAAGGGGGATGCGAGGGGATCAGAAACTCGACTAAAAACGAGATTTATCCTCAGTTTCAGCCTTCACCACAGCTTTTTGCAATCTAAAATCTAAAATCTAAAATCCTATTGTGCGGCTTCAAATATCATTTCTTGGAAGTTAATGACATCCGATCGCGGATCGCAGTGGGTGACTTTGACTTCTAGCCGATCGCCTATTTCGACCGATCGACCAAATCGCATTGCCAATTCTAAACCCAATTCTTCCAATAAAATCAATCCCAGATTGCTGTCTTCCCTCAACCAGCGCAGCATTAAAGCTTCCCAAACTTCGTCTGGGTTGCGCCGCAAATATTCCAATCCCCAATAGCGGTTAGTTTGGCGTTCGACAGTGGATGCTTCTTTAACTGCGGTGCCGAGACACATCACAATGTCCTGTATTTCTTCAGCGGAAAAAGGCAGTGGTTCGCCCCGCAGGTGGGCTTTGATTTGGAAGTGAGTCAGCAAGTCGGTATAGCGACGGATCGGGGAAGTAACTTGAGTGTATAATTCCAAACCCAAGCCGGCGTGGCGTCCGGGGGTAAGGCCCATTTCGCTGCGGGGCATACACCGACGCACGGCGCAAGCGCGGGCGGGGCCTGCAGGTACAGCTAGCAGTTCTTCATCGGGAGGGAGTTCGGGCTGTGGCTGATAGCGGTAGGGTATTGGTAGGCTGTGAGCTTGACCGTAGCGGGCGGCTAGTTCGCCTGCTAAAATCATCATTTCGGCTACTAGCATCCGGGCTGTGGAGTCGTCGATGACGTGGATTTTGATATCGTCGCCGTTGACTTTGATGACGGATTCGGGCATGAAAATGCTGATTGCGCCTTGGGCTTCCCGCCATTTTTGGCGCAGTTTTGCTGCTGAGGCGATCGCTGCTATTTCGGGTTCTGCTTCGATTCCCAACTCCAGCATTTCGTCTACGTCATCGTAGGTCAAGCGGTAGGTGGGTTTGATGGTGCTGATGTGGATGCTGTAATCTTGAGCCGCGCCGATTTCGTCTAAGGTGACACTAAAGCTGAGGGCGCTGCACTCTTTGCCTTGAATTAAACTCATCGGCCCGGTTGCCAAAGCTGGGGGAAACATGGGGATCATTCCCGTGGGCAGGTAAACCGTAGTGGTGCGCTTTCTGGCTTCGAGGTCGAGTTCGTCTCCGGGGGAAAGCAGGCGGGTGGGATCGGCGATGTGTATCCACAGGCGCTGCTGGCCGTTTTCGAGGAATTCTAAGCTGAGGCCGTCGTCGATTTCCGTGGTGCTTTCGTCGTCGATCGTGTAAACCTTGAGGTGAGTTAAATCGAGACGATTTGTGTCGGAGTCGGTTGGGGGATTTTCTAGGCAGCGTTGGGCCACTTCTAATACCTTTGCGGAGAATTGTAGGGGAATTTGGCTGCGCCGCAAAAACAGGTTTTCGTGGGTACTCCACAGGCCGAGATCGACGAGGAGGCCAAATGCTGCTTCGGGGTTTTCGGACCGTTGTAAGCTGGCTAAAGTTTCTAAGGCTGGGGTGCGGTGCGTTGCTTCTTCTCCGAGGAGGGCAAAGCGTTCTAGGGCGTCGAGGCGAGTTCGATCGCTGTGTTCCCAATCTACATTTTCCCCTGCCAGCCGCTGTTTGACTCGATCCCAAAATCCTTGGGATTCTTGGTGTCGCTGCTGTTCTACTTCCTGCTGGTGTTTGATTTCGGCTACTTGGGCTGCCGGTCGCGGTTCGTAGCGATCGCCCTTTTGTTTGAAATACAGTTTGTCTGTTGACAGCAAACAGTAAGCAGCGTAACACTGGGCCCCACTACTCTCAGAAAATAGCAGCATTGCCAGGGATTCAGGATCTGCTGTTTCTCCGTCACCGACTAAAAGTTCCCAAGCGACTTCCAAACTCGACGGATCTGAGTATGCTTCTACTTCTTTGAGAAATTTGGGAATATCGGAGGGTTTGTAAGTTTCTCCGATTACTTCGTAGGTGATTTGTTTGGGCGGTATGCTGTGCGGTTGACCGTTTTCGTCTACCACGACCCAGTTTTTCTTGCCGTCGGGGCGATCGGCAACTGCCAGACGGCGGTCGCCGTGCACTCTAAATTCTACTAACGTTCCCTTCTCCACTTGCCAGCTTTATATTTGAGATTTTGGATTTTTACAGTAGCCACTTATCGAGTTTCGAGCTTGCGATTTTAGATTTTGGATATTGGCAATTTTTCTGGTCAATTGTGAAAGTTAAAATCTAAAAAGTTGTTTTTTCTTCTTGCTTTTTTTTAACTTCTGACTTGTGATTAAGACTTGCGCTGCGGCTACTCTTAACCCTATTCCGCGATTATTTCGCTGCACTCTTAACGACAGAAAGACGTTTTTTTCGCGCAAGTCTTATTCCCAGTCCAAAATCTAAAACCCAAAATCCCAAATCCTGTTAACCTTCTTGGTTTACGAAGGGCATCAAAGCTACAATTCTTGCTCTTTTGATGCTTCTGGTCAGGTCTCGCTGCTGTTTGGCAGTCAAACCTGTAATCCGGCGGGGCAAAATTTTACCGCGTTCTGTGACGTATTTTTTGAGCAAATCGACATCTTTGTAGTCGATAGGGTCTCCAGGTTTGATGGGCGAAACGCGCCGGCGAAAGTAAGTCATGGTTTGTTGTTTGTTGACTGTTGTTTGTTGACTGTTGATTGTGAGTTTTTAGTTATTAGCCGTTAGTTGCTAGCCGTCAGGAAAGCATTGGTTAGTTATCTGCTTTTTGCCGATCAATATCAATTGCCAACAACTGATGACTGATGACTAAGGACTAATGACTAATCACTACTTGATCTCTTTGTGGGCCGTGTGCTGGTTGCAGTGGGGGCAGAACTTTTTGAGTTCCAGCCGCGCCGTCGTGTTGCGACGGTTCTTGGTGGTGGTGTACCGAGAGACGCCTTTTGAGCGTTTGCTTACGTTTGTACGGCACTCAGTACACTCTAGAGTAATTATGATGCGGACGCCTTTAGCCATAATTCTAAATAAATTTCGACTAATTTAAACACAATTTATTATCTTCTCACATTGCTCTGCACTTGGTCAAGCAATCTTCTAACTTTGATGTCTAGGGAGTAGCCACGGCGGGCTCCGACGACGATCGTCCCGCCGATGCGATCGTGGAAAGCTTGGGGAAACCTTTCGGTGGAGGTGAGGGCAACGCTACAGTCGATCGCCAGGGGCAGAATCAGCAGCAAGACGGCGGCGTTGGTAGATGTGATCCCAGCTATACCTGCGAAGGCTAAGGCGGCGCAAAAGCCCAGTAAGGCTTCGCGCTTGCAGAGTTCTTGCACTCCGGGAGTCCGGTGGAATCTGGTATCGGCAATTTTCATGTCCAAGGCCCAGCGCCCGATACTTTGACCTTGGTTTTTCCTGACGATGGCTACGCGCAGGATCAGCCACAGCAAAACAAAAAATATCGTTTGGACGATCGCATTAGTGCCCAGAAGCAAACTGGGCAGCCAAACAGCGATTCCGTCGATGCAGAGGGCCGCGGCGCGGCGGCCGAGGGATACTTTGGGAAGGAGAGGAACTAGGTCGGAACTCATAGGCAAAAAGGTCGATCGCCACTAGCTACTTTTTCATCTTAAGCGGTGGATTAATCGATCGGCATCAATGGGGCGTAACTCAACTTCCAAGCCAACCGCTAATTATTCAAGCTGAAAATGGATTTTCGCCAATTCCCAACTGCTTTTTCGAGTTTTCCACTTCTTCCCAAAGTTTTTGTATTTGAGTAAATGCCTGTTCCACAGAGATTTTACCGTTAGATGTCAAGGAACTGATGTAACCCACTCGCTGAGAAAACTCTTGTAAATTCGCATTAAATACCAAATTCTCTGGCTTTACTTCACCGTAATAGCGATTTTGAGGATATAAAAAATTTGAATTTGCTACCATTGCTTTAACCTCGCCTGAAAACTTGTTTCCTGAACTAATAGATATTATAAACCGCGATGACCTTCTAAAGTTGTGTTGTAAGTAGCAGAAGTCATGTGACATTTGACGAACTTTTTTGTGATGGCTATTACACCGACAGATCGGGGGAACAAAAACATCAGTAATTTCACTTGTACAATTTACGCAGGCGGGGTCAACAACTAAGTTTCTGCCTTAAGGCTTATAACTTCGGATTTGCCGTCCCAACCAGGTTTTTGTTAGTGCAGGACTGAGTTATTGAAATAAGTGACAAAAAAACCAAAAATGGATAATATTATTGCAGACATCAATAGTTAGATTTTTAGTAAAAAACTGCATAATGTCTGCAAATGCGCGTCATCAGAGCATGGTAGTGGTTGAAAACTTAACTTTTATTTGCGGTCTGCTTTCCACCCTGTCCATTTTACGTCAAGTTGCTCGGCTCAATATCAAGGTTGAAAATGCAATGAGACAATGCACTAACAAGGCATTGGACAGTAATTCGCAGGAGGTTTTAGGACAATGGTTGACTACTCGCTTTTCACATTGAAGCTTTTCTCGGCACTAGGCAGCGGGCTGATGGCTGGAGTCTTCTTCGCCTTCTCGACGTTTGTGATGAAAGCCCTTGCCCGACTCCAACCAGCACAGGGTATTGCCGCTATGCAAGCCATCAATATAACGGCGATCGCTCCTTTATTTATGACGGCGCTATTCGGAACGGCTGCAGCTTGCATCTTTCTGGCTATCTCCTCGCTGTTAAAGTGGCATCAACCCGGTGCCTCTTACTTACTCCTTGGCAGCCTGCTCTATCTTGTCGGTACTGTAGGAGTGACGATCGCGTTCAATGTGCCGCTAAATGATGCGCTGGCGACTGTCGATCCAAGCAGCACTGAGGGTGCGAGCCTATGGGCTAGATACTTGAGCGACTGGACGTTCTGGAATCATGTTCGGACGGCTGCGGCGGTTGCGGCATCGGCTTCACTTACCATTGCGCTTTGTTATCGAGCGGTACAATTTTAATTTTACATTTTTAATTTTGATCGATCGCGCGATAGATGCGATCGCAAAAACGAAATTTATTGAGGAGGGTAATTATAATATGGTTGTGCTGATGGGGGGTCATATTGATAGTGATCGTAGGGGCTTTTATTTGAATTAAAAGAAGCCAACCCCAAAAACATTATTATTATCACTGCTATGATACATCCACACCCAGACGAAGTATTTTCTTGAGAAGGAGCATCCTGTAATTGATTTGTGTTTTTGGTATTGTCTTCAATGTTTTGAGTAAAAATTTGGGTATTATATTCAATATTTTGACCAGTTGTATAAACTTCCAAAAGTTTTATTGCCCCGTTTGGATCGCTAAGCTCTTCAAGATATGTACAGGCCAGATCAACAATTGCTCTTGTATCTACACCTCTTCTACTTTTCCATACCTATGTTCCGTATTGAGTTACATACAGCAGATTCCACGCAAATAGAGTACACCTTAATCCCAAACACTTACCAAAATGGTTGACAAACCCTTGCAACCGTACTCCATAAACCTGGAAATTGCTGTATTTATTGATTTTTTGTTTTCCTTCCTTAGATGTCTTAAAATTAGTAGGTGCTTTATTAGGAGGCTTCCCTATTGCAGTGTAAAGATTAGTAAGAGAAACTTGTTTATTCTCAATTGTTATTTCAATTCCATTGTAAATTAAGTTAGCCATAATTACACCAAGATTTTGAATTACTTAAATTTTGATCTTTGCTGATCCATCATTAATCAACTGTTTTACATCTTTATCAACGGATTATCTAGGGGTAGATAGCCACATAGGATGCAGAGATCGCACATAGTCAGGGCTTTAATTTCATTCTTTTGGCAAATTTGGATCTTCGCGACAAGTCGAGAGTGGTAATGCTTCACCGCTTTGAATCGTGATAATCCTCATCCGACTGCTATCTACAACAACATTTAAACAAGCACAGTTATATCCGTGATTGCCATTGGTTAGAACAACTTCTTTTCCATCAGAGATGGGAATGGTATCCATCCCTTTAGGTGGAGATTGACCTTGCAGTGAGATAGTCCAAGTGCCATCTCTGTCTTTTAAATACCAATTTCCAGGCGTGGGATTTTGCAACCATCCACATCTAGTTTCTGTCGCTTTAACAGGCAAAGCTATGACAGAAAAAAATGAGATGATAGCAAGTATAAGCAAGCTTCTTTTCCTAACTCTAATCATTTCATCACTTCCTTGGTAAAGTATCACTACAGCCAGCTTCTTTAAATTGTTGAAGCAACCGATTTCTATCCGCTGGGGGAAGGGAACTCATTAATTTAGCTGGAGTGACTAGCGGTTTAGGCCAAGCGTATACGAGCATACCAGCTTCATTATTTCTAATCTGAATAAAAACGACTCCTAAATAGTTGCCTTGTTGAATGAGACTCGCCAAATTAGTGGTTTTGATGGATTTTCCAGAGATAGTTCCTTGAGCAAAACTTATCTCCATGTCATTTTCTCTGGGAATAAAAGTTATAATACAAATTTTACCTTTAAGAGTTGAAGGGTAAATATTTTGAGTTTGGTAAATATTTTGAGTTTCTTCTCTTAGTGCCATCCATTGACCGAGAAAAGGTGCTACATCAGGATTAACTGGCAACCAAGCTCTAACAAACGCTTTCCATTTCTTAGTCTCAGTTTCATTACGGCGATCTCGAATATAAAAATCATGATTTCTCGGCGGCGGCGCAGCCACAAAATTGCGAAACAGATTCATTAATGCCTGCAATTCATTCTCAGTTGGGTATCGTTTAGATTGTTGTGCAATAATTGGTAAACAGGAACCAAAAATTATTAAATTGACCATCAAGGCTACTAGCCGGCATTTTCTCATAAGTAATACTCTCAAGTTCTGTTAACCCTTAATTTACCCGCAAATCAGCACATCTCCTCCTTGCTCGTAAAACCTATGTATAAACCACCACTCCCACAACCCCAACTCGATCGCACGCCAATCACCTCCGATCGCACTGTGCTAAATAAAACATACGCGATCGCCAAAAAAGCAAAGCGTCACAATTTGGCAAAACTAATGACCTGTGCGATTATATTACTGCCTGCAAACCTAGCTTTTTCTGCTTCTACTTACTTAGGTAGCGAACTTAGTGCTGAGGCTGACAGCGCTAAATTTACTCAAAAGGTTAACATCATCCTGGCTCAAAATAGCACTCAGGTTCCGCTGAGCATTCGGTATGGTGGGACAGAAGCTAGGGGAGGCTTTGTCCTCATGCGACTTACTGCACCGAATCGAGATACAACTCAACCGGCTTATGGTGGCAAGCTTGGTCTCTACGATGTTCATCTTGCCAAAATGTTTGAAACTTCCCATTTTTTGTGCCAGCAGTTTAGAGGCGTTCCCGGTTATGAATGGGTTTATTCAGCAGGTAATGGAAGTATTCGCATGGGAAACTTTAGAATTCCCTGTAGTTTAGCTAGCGAAACGGCTTCAACTTACGGCTTAGGTAAGCCAGAACGCACAAGCATTGCCAAAGATACCGAGGGCGGCCCTCCTGAATCAGATGTCTATTCTATTCCGATTTTAGACATCACCGGTTCTAAGGTTCAGCGGTGGATGAATTTTGTGCAAAATTTTAAACCAACTAGCAGGGATATGTAGCCACCTGCGAGACTAAACGCTCAAACCTGCAATAAGCGTCATTTCTCAGCGTTCGACCGAGCACAACTCGACTCATCTGGCCAAAGGTCTCACGCCGAAGTCCAGGATTGTTTGCAACTATAATGGAATTGATGGCTCACTCTCAGAAGACTCAGGCTAAAATCTAGGATTAAGGTGAGGACACGCATCAAATAGGCTCTTTTTCATTCTTCCTTCTTCCTTATGTCTCTCAATGTGCGTCAAGCGAAGCTATCCCGAAGAAAATCGCCCCGTCCCAAACCCCGGCTGAGGCAAGTTTTAATTAGACTTGCCATCGCCGTAATTGCTGCTATTATCGCCTTCAACCTTCCTCACTCTTTAATTCCAGTGTTTAAAGAATCCGTATCCCAAGCAGCGCCGGCACCAGAAATCCAGAACTTGCTCGCCGGCAAGCGCAAAATTGTGATAGTGGGCGACAGCATCACCGAGGCAGGGAAATACCCCGGAGGTTACGTTTGGCTGCTGCAACGCTATCTGAATGCCCTTTATCCCGATCGCACGATCGAAATCGTCAACGCGGGGATCGGCGGTAACAAATCGACTGATATGCAAGCGCGCTTCCAGAAAGATGCGATCGACCAAAAGCCAGGTTTAGTGATGATTAATGTCGGAGTCAACGACGTTTGGAACGCTTTCTTCGACTTCCCAAACAATCAGTTTTATCCGGAAGGCAACTGGTCCGCGGGAGTGCAAGTGGCAGAATATCGAAAGAAAATAACTCAAATGGTGCTGGCGGCAAAAGCCGCAGGAATTCGAGTTGTACTGCTTTCTCCTACTCTGATAGGGGAAAGTATCGACGGCCCAGAAAATCGCAGGTTGCAACAGTATGTGGCCGCGATGCGAGAAATTGCGTTAGAGAATCAGTGCTTGTTTATTGATTTGAATACGCCTTTTCGGGAAGTTATTGGCACGTATCAAAAGCACGCGGGCAAGACTCTGAATTTGTTGGCTGCAGATGGAGTTCACCCGAATCCGTCGGGGTATCAAATTATGGCTTTTACTATTTTGCGAGGTTTGGGAGTACCCTCAAATGATATTGAGAATTTAGAAGTCAAAAAGTGAATCTTTGAATTTAGTTGGCTGTTGACTGTTGACTGTTAATTGAAAGTCTCCAGGGTAAAATCCCGCTGATTTCTCTCTGGACTTAATCCTTCAAATCTCAAATCTCAAATCATTCAATTGGCGGATGATACCGCTTCAACCAACAACTACCAATAATCACCAACGCCACCACAACAATAATTTCCGTCCAAAAAAACGAAAGGAAATCGCTTGCAGTTCCCACCGGAGGCACCCCCGGCTGAGCATTGCGAATCGCGGGAAAAGCAAACAGCATGACAGCAGTCCAACTCAGCATTCCCACTTCCGGCAACTTGCCTGATTTCATCACTTTCAATGCTAGCAAAAATGCCATTATTGACAACACCCACATGATCACAATAATCACTAAAGCAAAGAATTTGACCGGGAGCGATCGAGTTGCAGAAACATCAATATAAATAAAGATAGATGAATTCTCCTCCATCGGCTTATAACTGATGTCGAAACCTGGAACGTCGGCATTAAACTTAAATTCCAGCGGCACGGGATTCAGTTCAAATGGAGCAAACTTTTTACCGATCGAAGGCAGCGGGTCAATGGAAATAGCTACTTTAGCAATGTGCCTATCAAACGGGTAATTGTTAATTTTTCCTTTGACTAAGTTAAACTTCAATGCAGGGACAATCATCGGTTTGCCTTCTTTAAAGGTAATTTCCGAATCCTGTACATTTGCGCCGTTAACTGTCATTAACAAGTCTTGAGCCGGGTAAGTTGGCCCTTTTTTATAGATACCTTTGAGTTCAAACTGCAAGCGGGCTTCTAGTTCGTTTTTAATGGGATCGACGGCAATTAATGTCATTTTGACCTCAACCAAGCCTTGGGACGCTACAGCGCTTTCTGGAGATGGATTGTAAGGCTCTTGAGCGTTAGCATTGTGAGAGTAAATAGATAAGATGATTGCGAAAATTGCGAGGAAGTTGCAAATTAAAATAAGTATTTTTTTTAAATTAAATGTGTTGATAGTTTGCATTTATTATGATATTTTTCATCTTGAATAGTTGTTAGCACTCCCGGCAATCCGCCAGGGGCTTAAACCCTTGGCTCATAGCTAAAGTAGGTTGAAACCGACTAAAGAAACTCGATCGATAATAAATGTTGGTTTTAGTCCTATTTTAGAGGACTTTCGCTGTGAGCCGGGGGTTGAAAACCCCCGGCGAGCTGTGGCGCTCATCGGCGCAAGAACCAGGCGAATCAACGGGCCACTACGAACCGATAGGAAGGAGTACATTTGGTGTGAAACTTCCGTGCAAACCGTAGGGAATGTGCTGTTTTAAATGCAAGCGCGCTAGGGGCCCTTTGGTGATGTCGCGAGCATCTAAAATCACTAAGGTCGATCGATGATGAGCTGCATCATACATTAAAAGCAGCAGCCAGCCGTCATCCTCAGCAACAGCATCGGGACGGAGAACAAACACCGGTTCCCCCGCAAAACCGCGCGGTGCCGCACTCCAAATTTGTCTTTCACCAGTCACGAAATCCATTTTGAGGATAGCTTGCAAAGGAGCATTTCCCGTGGGAGCATCAGCAGCACCGATGTAAAGATATCGGTAAGGTTGTCCGACATTATTGGGATGCAAAGTTGGAAACTCGCAGCACCTAGTTTCAACAACTTGATGCTGAACGGTTTGGTCTTGCAAATTTAACTTAAACCGCCACAATTCGCCCGCTGGAACGCTCTCAAAATCTATCTCGCGAAAATCTCCGTCCGCCTCTACAGTGGGAAATGATTCGTAGCAAACTGAATCAACAAAAACTTCGTCTCCTTCTTCCCATGCGTTGCAGTGGTGGAAGACAAAACAAGGTTCCGTTTCTAATATCTTTACCTCGTCAGTCCCGTTGCGGGGAATTAAAATTGCTTGCGTTGGCTTGTTTGGCGAAAATTGAATGCACTGGGAGGCACTCCGCAATCCTAACACGAATGGTAGAGGATTAAATGAGACGGGATTTTGGAAGAATATACAGTAATTCGGGGTAATTACCATGTCGTGCAGGAAGGCAAAACCCGGTATTGTATGGGCGTGACGATCCAAAAGTTTGCCGCTTTCGTCGAGTTCGTAAATCGTGATGGTACTCGACAAACCGGGCTTGACGGAAAAGTTTACTAATCTGTCTCCTTTGCCATTTTTCCCTTTTTCAATTCTGGGGTGGGCGGCGAAGGCTTCACCGGGTTGTAAAATGCCGTCTAGGGTGTCTAAGCCGAGTGTTTCTAGGGTGCGGGGGTCGAGTCTGTAGGGTTCTGCTGCTTCCCAAAGCGCTAGCAGTTTGTCGCCCCAATAAATGATGTTGGTGTTGGCAATGTTTTTGATTTTGACATCAAAGATGTTGGCTAGCCAGCCGCCCGGTTTCTGCGTGCCGAAAACGCCTCGGTGGAGAATTTTTCCGGCTTCTTGTTCGGCGAGATAGCCTTCTGTGCGGACGAATCGGTTGCGGAAATGGGCGCGGCCTTCGGATATTGCGATCGCACAAACCATCCCGTCACCGTCAAACGGGTGGTGGATGGGTTGGCCGTTGATATCCAATAATCCGGGCCCGTTGCGAAAGAATGTGCCTTGCAAGCCGGCTGGGATTTCGCCTTCTATGTCGTCAATCCAGTAGTCGGATTCGTTGGGTTGAGATTCGTAGCCGCGCTGCCAGTCTGTGCGATCGTATGATGAGTTTTGAGCTGCGGTTTGAGGTTGGGAAATCTGTAATTTTTGCATGGGTATAATAAGCTTTTCTTGATTTAACCGCAGAGAGCACAGAGGCCGCAGAGAGAGGGAAAGTCGGAGAATTGGGAAACACAGTTAAATTCATCCGTGTATCCCTGTCAAAATCCGTGTGTGCCTGCCTTTATTTGCTGTCTGCGGTGCGGCTTTGTGACCTTACTGTCGGTACTAAGTCGGGAAAGTATTCGGGCATGAAATGCTGTCCGCCTGGTTTGGAACTGCCCATTTCTGGTTCTAATACGGGAAGAGACTTTTGATTGTTTGGATCGCCGCTTTCTGTACTATCGGCGGGCAACCAATTTAAGAACGGTAGCGGCAGAAGTGTGGACAGGTTTGTGATGACAATTAGCAGCCAGAGGTTATCGAAATTGCGATCGGTAATTCCTAGTAAGTGGGTCAAAAGTGCGCCACCTTCGTGAGACAAAAGTCCTGCTAAATTTGTGATTGACATCAGCAGCGCAAATAAAGTTGCTTCGACGCCTCTGGGACACAACCGGGCGGAGAGTACCAGCACCGGCATATAAGCAATTTGTCCGATTACTGTCAGAATCAGGCTGTCTCCGATGCTGAACCATTGATCGTCAATTCCTAAAGCTCGGTTGGCATGAGTTACTAATAATAAAGTAGTCATGCCCAAAGCAGCCGCAATGACCGTTGACCAGCCAAAAATTACTCGAAATGGAACTGTTTTGAGGAAGCGTTGAAACAGCCAGATGCCTGCGAGGGCGGCAATGCTGGTAACGAGGCGCACTCGTCCGAGAAATTCTGGTTGAAAGCCTAATTCGTTAGTGGTGAAAAAGAAGAAAGCCGAGTCTGAGCTTGGGGTGGCTTGCCAGAGGAAAAGAAAGGCTGTGGGCAACCAAATTGTTTTTTGGGTAACAGCTTGCCGCAGTTGTTTTAGTTGGTCTTTGACAGTTTCAAAGTCTGTTCTTTTGTTGGTTTTTTCTTCGGCAATTAACCAAGCTGTTGCTGATACAATTAGCGGGAAAGATGCGGTGATTAAAAATATTGTGTGGGTGCTGAAGTGTTGCAGCAGGGAACCGCTGAGGTAGGCGGTAATTAGTCCGCCGAGGGCTGAAGCGCCCCAAGACAAGGATTGCAGGGAACCGGCGTCTGTAACGGATTCTTTTCTGGCCCTTTCGACTACCAGGGAGTCGGCGATTACGTCGCTGACGGCGAGGGAGAGGGAACTCAGGGCGATCGCGCCTGTAGCTGCCAGCGGTGTGTGTACAAGTGTTGCGAGGCTTACCCATGCTAAGGTTCCCAGCAGCCCGGAGAGGACGATGTAAGGGCGTCTGCGGTAGCCGAATATCGGCAAGCCGTCGGACATGAACCCGAACACGGGTTTGATAATCCAAGGCAGGGCTACGACGCCCAGCATGGCGGAGACTTCTGCCGGACTCATACCTAGTTCGTCTTTGAGAAAGAAGCTGACGGCTAAGCGGGCGAGTCCGAGAATGCCTTGGACGAAGTAAATCAGTAAGATGGCTATGAGTTCGGGGGTTGGCTCATTCCCAAAGAATACTTTTTCTTTTAAAGATTCTTTGAGTTTGCTGACGCCGGAGGGGGAAACGAGCATTTGAGCAATATTTCTTAATGAATCTCAATATTTATAACACATTCTTAATGAGTTGGGGGAACTGTCGGAGGTGGGAGGCGAGAGTGGCGGGGATCTGGTAAGTGCTATAAAATTGTATTTATCTTGAATTTAAGCGTGTTTTGTAATAATAAAAACAGAAAAAACGAACCGCGAAGGCGCGTTAGGCGAAGCCGCGCGTAAACCCTAGGACGCCAAGCAAGAGAAAGAATAGAAAACTCATAACTGCTGTCAGCTTTGTTATATGATTATTGAGCCTAAAAATGTGCCGGAAATTACGGGTTCCAAGTACCCTCAGCAATTCCAATCTGCTGTTGCGGGGAGAGTTAAAAAACGCTTGGGCGAAGCTGCCGGATTGCAGAATTTTGGGGTAAATTGGGTGAGACTTGCGCCGGGAAGTTGTTCTGCTCTCAGGCATTGGCATACCCGTCAAGATGAGTTAATCTATGTTCTGGAAGGGGAAGTTACTCTGATTACAAATTCGGGAGAGCAAGTGCTGACACCGGGTATGGCAGCGGGTTTTCGGGCGGGGGATGCAGATGGGCATCATTTAGTTAACCGCTCGAATGCAGATGTTGTTTATCTCGAAATTGGCGATCGCACTCCGGGAGATAGTGCCGAATATCCCGATGACGATCTAATTGCCAAAGCTAACGGGAATAGTTGGATTTTTACTCGCAAAAATGGCGAGGTTTATGAGAGTTGAAAATTTATGAGTCAAGTGAATCTTTGGACTTCGGCGGAACACGCTTTGTGGTATCTTGCTAAAGCTGATGGCATTCCTCACCGCACTGAAGGTGAAGCGGTTTTGTTGGAGGAAGTGCCGAAAAATGTGAAGCGAATTCTGGATGTGGGCACGGGAGACGGGCGGTTGTTGGGTCTGCTTAAGTGCGATCGACCAAATGTTGAATGTGTGGCGATCGACTTTTCGCCGACAATGCTGGAAAAAGCCAGAATTCGCTTTGCTGATGACCAGAATGTCACAGTAATCGAGCACAATTTTGACGAATCGCTACCGGATTTGGGCAAGTTTGATGCGGTTGTTTCTAGTTTTGCGATTCACCATGTAGCAGACGATCGCAAACGTTCGCTTTACGCCGAGATTTTCGAGCTTTTGGAACCCGGAGGCATCTTTTGCAACTTGGAACACGTAGCATCTCCAACTCCGGCTTTGCATCAGAAATTTCGAGAGGCGCTGGGTATTAGCGATTCGCCAGACGATCCGTCTAATAAATTGCTCGATATGGAAACGCAATTGCGGTGGTTTAGAGAAATTGGTTTTACCGATGCAGACTGTTATTGGAAGTGGTTAGAACTAGCTTTGTTAGTTGGTGTCAAACCTGTTTAGCTGCGGGCAAGGACTGCATTGTCGTGTGCTTTTAAAATAGGAAATAGTCACAATTAGTAAGGTGCGTCAGATTTTTAAACCCTCAATAATCGTTTTAGAAATTTACCTGACGCACCCTACAGCTTGATTTTATTATGTCCGTTGCCTAAGTCCTGAATATAAGAGGTTGCTGTCATATTAGAAGTCGATTGCGAACAGTTCTGGTTATTTGAAAATAACCAACAGAGTATTGAGGAGAGAACAGGCGAACTCTTAACCCAAACGATACAGAAAGCAACCGTTTTTTGGAGTAGCAAGCAAATTGAACCTCCAATTTACACTTTTAGTTAGTTGGGATGGAAGATATTGTCCGGTCGCTCGCACATTGGGATCTTACCCAGTTAGAGGGCTGTTTTAAGAGTTATCAACCAAACGATCGAATTAACAACAAACAAAAAGGTATAAAAAATATAGATTGATGGAGCGCAGATAGCTCGACCTAAAGAAGGCATTTTAATTGTTTTTAATGAACCGAGCGGGTGAACAAGGCCTTCCGGTATAGAATGGGTTTTAAAACTTTCATCTAAAGCGCTTTCATCATTCAAGAATTGGGTAACTGCATTGACTCTTTGTATGTAATACAATTGCACCTTCCAGTAGGTAGCTTCTAAAAACCAGAAACCAAAAATTATAACGTATCCTAGGGGAACCAACGCATCTATTTTGCTTGTAAAAACCCAACCAACTAACGCTACCCAAATGGTAATTGCCGTAGTTTTTAATTGCATCATAATTGTTGTGAAATTAGCTATTTTTGTCTCTAGTTCCTCGGGAGCGTGTCACTTTTGCAATAAGTACAAATACTTAAATAAGGCTGTTGTGACCAATTGCAGCCATTCTGAGTA
>NZ_JAUBQM010000053.1:0-47489 GCF_036701245.1 Microcoleus sp. Pol14D4 | reverse complement strand
CGATCGTGTGTTCTCTGTTTGACCCTCATGAATGAGTGTCAGTAACATCATACCTCATCTTTGTGAGAAAGGCTATACAGCCGACATTATTTCTCGACAGGAAACCGTACTTACATTTATTCTCAGAAAAGCCAGGATGCTCGCCGATGTTTGACGAACTTTACATCACCCATTAGTATATTTGATTATCTAATTCGCCGCGACGTTCTTATGGCAAGTTATTTATGGATTGACACTTTTTTTTGAGTTATTTTTTTATCTTTACAATAAAACATACAGACATTAACACACAAAATAAAATTATGCAAGTCACTCGATTATGTGACTTGTAACTAATAGCTAGTGACTGTTATTAGTTAGTAATTACTTAAGAAAAGCAACTTAAATCAGGGACTCTCAAAAAATCTCAGAGTGCATTTCTACAGTTGTAGACCTCAACAACAGTGAAATGAGCGAGATACCCGTACCGCAAGGGTATCTACTTTCGCCATGTTCACCGTATATGCCAATGGAGATATTTCCCATGAATTCACAGAAACACAGGCGTCAGCGCGCAGTTATTTTGACATCTCAAGATTTTGATCGACTCCAAGCACCAAAAGCTGAGGCCGAAAGTTACGAAATTTTCTACCAAGATTGTATTATCAAAGTCGAGAGCGATCGGACAGACAAGCAGCCAGATAATTTCATTAAGGGATTAGTCAAGCAAATTTTGGATCGCGTAGGGGCGATAGTTGTGGAGATTGCAGGCGAAGTGCAATTCATGACTCAACGGGCAGAAGAACTTTTAAGCCAGTATTTTTTACACCACATTCCCTACTCATTGCCAGAATCCTTACAACATTGGTTCCAGGAGCAGATTGCGCGAATCGCATTCAACCACAATGTTCCCTCTCGCTGTTTGCCCTTGCACATTCAACAAGCAGGAAAACAGTTGATCGTCCGACTGATTCCCGATCCCATCAAAGAGCAATATGTCTTGCTGTTGGAGGAAGAAGAACTGCAATCTTTCTCTATTTCTGCTCTGGAATTGCTAGGACTCACCAAACGCGAGGCGGAGGTTTTATTCTGGATTGCCAAAGATAAAAGTAATGCAGGAATAGCTAAAGCGATCGGTTGCAGTGAAGGAACAGTGCGAAAACATCTGGAACATCTTTACGGGAAACTAAGCGTACAAACCCGGACGGCTGCTGTGATGGTTGCTCTGGAAAAGTTGGGGTTATTCAAAGCAGAATTTGTTGCAATATCTTCATAATTCTATACGCGGATCGTCGTATTGTTCCCCAAGTTTATTTGGAAGACTATTGGATCAAACGCTGTTATCCAGCGTTCGATCGCAGCTCAAAAAAAGAGCAAAAAATACGCAAACTCACGAGCGATTTTAGTTTGAGTCAAACCTACTTTATGTTTTAAGGAGATGACATGGATTCCATTAAATTGCAAGCAGCAATCGAGCTAGCCGGTGCCTCCTGGCAAGCTGGCGAAACGAGCATGACTCAGCTTTCAGATGCCGAAAAGCAACTGCGGCTCGGTTATACGCCTGGGCCTAACGAACCGTCCTTTGAAGAACAAGAGCAAATCGCCAAGATCAATCAGGAAGTCTTTAAGTCGGCACAGATTAAAGGCGAGACAGCAGGCTATCCCGCCAGCTTCGATATGCGGACAGGTGGATTTGTGACAGCAGTCAAAGATCAAGGTTCTTGCGGTTCTTGTGTTGCGTTTGGCACTGTGGCAACGATCGAAACCACCATTCGCCGCATTCGCAACAATCCGGCGCTGGCGATCGATTTATCCGAAGCTCACTTGTTCTACTGCTATGCCCGCGCCCTAGGACGTAACTGCGGGAACGGTTGGTGGGTGCCACCCTCAATGGATTCAGCGAAAACAGGACTCGCCATCGAAGCTTCTTACCCTTACACCGCAGCCGATCAAAATTGCAGCAACCTCGCAAGTAACTGGCAAAGTAGCGCCGTTAAAATTAGCGGGTGGCATGAGATTAAATCGATCGCAGATATGAAGGAATGGCTTTCCACTCGCGGCGCGTTGGTAGCTTGCTTCACTGTCTACACAGATTTCTTCGCTTACAAAAGCGGCATTTATCGCCAGGTTAGCGGCAAGGTTGAGGGTGGTCACTGTGTCTCGATCGTGGGTTACAACGACACCGAAGGCTATTGGATTGCCAAAAATAGCTGGGGACAGAACTTTGGTGAGAATGGCTTTTTCCGCATCGCTTACGGGCAGTGCGGGATTGACTCCAGTATGTTCGCGGTGGATGGCATTGTTGAAACCGGCTGGTTGTCAAATGTGAAAATTCTCGGACTCTGGACAAATAATGCCGATCGCAATGCTTATGTCTATGTCAGCGAAGGCATCGGCTGGAGAAAACTCTCTGATGCTAGCGATGAAACAAACATCGATATGTTGATTCAGCTTGCTGCGTCTAAAGCGGCCGATCGTCCAGTCAGCCTCTATCAAGAAAACGGGATCATCAAAGAAATTTACGCCTGGTAAAAAACAGCGGACTTGAGACGATCGTCCAAAATCCCAAGTCCAACAATTAACGATACGCTTCTAGAGATTAAGGAACGACCATGACTTATTCCAGCAATCCAGCCGGTTCACCTGATGAAGTTTGTCTGCCTTGTCAGGCGATCGCACAACCCTTCAACCCCAATACTAAGGAGATAAAAATGGAAGCCTACCCCACCCAAGAACCTCCCGTTCAAGCTGCGAAGCAAACCGCAAGTCAAGAAGAGCGTCCCACCTTCGATCCCCCCGCTCAAAATGCTGTTAGTCAAGGCAACACAGCTTGGCAAACTGATAAAAAGGTACTGGGACTGTGGACAAACAGCTCAACTCGTAACGCTTATATGTATGTGGATCAGATTGGTTGGCGGAAATTTGCCGATAATTCTGACTCTGCGATCGTTGCCTTCAACGTCATCGCAGCCCATGCTAAAGTGTTAGCTAAACCCGTCCAATACTATGAAGAAGCCGACAACAAAGTATCCACCCTTTACGTTTGGTAAAGCTTGATTGTCGCCGACTCTCCAAGTTTATGTCACCCTGCACTCAAAGATTTTGCATCGAGTCTGTTGGCGGTTGATGGTTCAACTTTAAGCTTTACCATCCAACCGTCAACCGCCCACCAGCAAATTGCGATTCTAGCGCGACTAAACTTGGCGATGGCTGTTTCTTTTGTACATAAATTATGTTTTTATACCTAATCATTTCGACCTATTTAGTATCTTTTACTCCCCTTTTCCCTAACCTTGCTTCACGGACTCGCACAACATTTCCTCCACTGCCGACCGCACACCTGAAACAGCAATATATACAGCCACCTTCATCACCTTTTACCTCACAATCTATGTCTGAATTAACTTTATCTCAAGCCGATAGTGGCACAGTTTTAAACCTCAAGCGCGGACAGACGCTCACACTTCGTTTAGACGAAAATTCAACAACAGGCTACCGCTGGTCTCTGTCCGCCTTAGATACAGAAGTTTTACAATTAAAAAGTGACGACATGAATCTGGGTAGTAATCTTGGGATGGGTGGTGGCGGGCAGCGCGTGTTCACCTTTCAAGCAAACAATCCCGGTCGAGTAAAATTACAACTAAAAAACTTGCGTGAGTGGGTTGGTGAGGAATCAACCATTGAGGAATTTCAAGTCACTGTTCAAGTCTCCGAATAGCAACACTTCTGACAGTTTCATGGCTTACGCATCTGGGGCTAAGCCGCAGCTAGTTGGGGGGTGAGTAGCATTTAGTCGGCTTGACCCGTTTGACTGAGTTTGCCCCCATGAAGCGCACCAAATCTCAAATATCCAGTTTTGCTAACCCCAAATAGCGAATGCCTTTTGGCGTCACATCAAAGCGACAGGGCAAAATCTCTACACCTTCACCGATCGCCTGTCTGAACAATTCTCCGTAAAGGCGATCGGCACTATCCCCGGAGCAAAATCAGTACAATCTCCGCGATTAATAAAATCTTGTACCGCTTGATGAGAATTCCGGGTAAAAGAGGAGGATATTTGTAAATTAAGTCAGTGAGGGAGCATTGCTAAATAGACATAATTTTTGTAGGGCGGGTTCACAAACAATACCTGCAAATAATTGACAATATAAAAAAACCGCTCCCACCCAACCGTAAATCACTTCTCGATCAAAATTTAGGGGTTTGAAACCAGCTTTCATGGTGGATTTTTTTTAGGGTGGGGTGTAAACAGCCCTCCTAAAAACTTCACTATCAACTGTAAATTTGTAACTTTTTATCTAATAAAAAAACTAATTTTGCTTCGCGAACATATCAAGCATATTTACAGAAAACTAAGCCTACAAAGTCGGACGAATGCTGTGATGATTGCTCGGTAAAAGTTGGAATTATTCAAAGCAGAATTGGTTGCAATATCTTCATAATCCTATACGCGGATCGTCGTATTGCTCTCCAAGTTTGTTTTGAGGAGTATTAGATCAAAAGCTGTTATGCAGTTTTGAAACTCAGCTTACATAACACTCACGACCAAGGTTGTCTTCTCTAGCTATTAAACAACTTTAAGGTAGAGTTTGTTTGCTGAAAACTACTCAAAAAAGAGGTTAAGTATGTTACGGATTACTGCCGATATATTTTCCGGAAGACCCGCTCCAGAGTGGATTATTACAGACGAGGAAGAAGCTCGAACTACGCTCAAAGAGATTGCTAAAAATCGTAGCATGGTAGCCGAAGCAGCTTCTGCTGATGCTGGATTAGGGTTTCGCGGTTTCACCATTGAACCCCTCTCTGACGAGCTTGCCCAAGACTTTGAACTACCCGCTAGTATGTATATGGCTGCGGGTGCGAGTGCCGCTAGCGATAAAGCAAACGAGATTGCTGAGCGTTTGATCGGCTTAATGAGCAGTGCAGAATCACGTCCAGAAGCATCGGCTTTCGGAGAAGAACTACCTTTAGATGAAATGTTGCAGAATTTTCTGCGACAACAACTGGAAACCAGCAGCAGACTTTCAGTATCTGATGTTGAAGACTTACCAAACATGGCGGTAGACACCTCAAGTGAAGTGGCTGCTACCTGCTTTTATGATACTTCGCCCTATAACCCCGGCTTCTGGAACAACAACCCCGTAATCCGGCAGAACAACAACTGCTATAACTATGCGAGCAATAAGCGCACAGATACTTTTGCCCAACCAGGAAAAGGATGCGGACATCAGTACACTGCAATTAATTGCGTGGAAGTTACCAAAGCTTCTCTGTGCGATGGATTGCACAAACGCTACGATTGTTTCCCCGCCTCACAAGCCCCTCGCTATTTAGTAGCACTGGTTATTGCCCCTGGTCCGGGCTTTGTTGATTTCCACTGGTATCGCAAAATGCGAGAAGGATTTTGGGGTCACAAACCGGGTTCGACAGCGGCTCGGAATACAGATAACAGCGGCGTAGTCATCACTAACCCAGCTACCTGTAACCGTGGGCCTTACACCATATTTTGTGGCTACTTTTACACTTGTAAGAGCCAAAAGATTAAATAGAATCTATAGCAATCCTTGCAGGAGTGATAAATTTTTTACCCCACCCCAACCCTCCCTTTACCAAGAGGAGGGAGTAAGAAATTTACAAATGATTTAGGATTGCTATATAGCACTGCGGAATGTGGGTTCCCCACACTGGAGAAGAAGACCATGCAACGGGCTTATTCATTCACAACATATCTAGAAAGGATAATTGGCTTGGGTTTTTTAATGTTTTTGGTGACTTTGCTTGGATGTTCGGTCACAGCTTTAGGAGACAAAAAGATGCAAGTAGAAGTGGATATGTTTAGTGGCAGGCCAAACCCACATTGGGAATTGACAGTGCAAGAATCTCAGCAGTTTACACAACGGCTTCAATCATTGTCTACACATCAAGGAGAAGGAGCTGTTAATGAAGGATTGGGGTATCGTGGTTTGATTGTCCGAGAAAGTGGTGAAGAGGTAGAGGGCGATCGGGAAATTGTGATTTCTAATGGATTGATCGTGGCTAGAGGCAATGGTAAATCCCAACAATTTACCGATAAAAACCGTACTTTAGAAAAATGGCTAATCCAGACAGGAGAAGGACGGTTAGATGACGAACTTTACCATCAAATTAGCAAATTAGCCGAGTAAACAGCACAGGACTTACGCACAAAGTGTATCTGTAGGGCGCAGCACACCGCACCTTACCCCACAAATAATGTAAAAATTGCTCTTTTGCGTAAGTCCTAAATAAGTCGAGTCAGCATCAAAAAAAGTAGAGATTCATGTCAGAAAAACTGTCATGGATTTCTAATAACACTCAATAAGAGGTATTTATGTCTGAACAACCTAGTTTTCCCATCCCAGAAACTGCCCAAGCTGATGAAACAACAGGGCGTTACATTATTACTTTCCGCGATGATGCGGTGATAGAAGGGTTAGATCTTCTGAACGACCAAACTGGCATCAGAGGACTGGCAAATGCTGCCGATTTCCCGGACTCTGCTCTAGACTTGAGCCAAATTGAAGCAGCAGGGGGAGCGGTGTTTCCTACTCTCGGCGTGGCCGTCGTCTCGTTAGACGAAGTGGCTTTCAGCAGCATCATGACCTCAGCGGGAGAGGATTCGGCTATTCTGGCGATCGAACCGGAGCGCACTTTCTACGCCATTGGTGATGGGTTGTCGGCAGACTATTTGCGGGGTTATCGCGATGCGGTGAATAACCTGTACGACAAAGCCACTACTACAGAAGCAGCAGAAATCGAGAAACAAGAATGTTTTTCCGATGATAGCGAGTCTACTTGGGGTTTGAAGGCAACGAAGGCGATCGACTCTCTGTTGACTGGTAGTGGAATCAAAGTTGCTGTGCTGGATACGGGGATGGATCTCCAACATCCCGACTTCGCAGGTCGATCGATCGTATCGCAGTCCTTCGTACCAGGGGAGGACGTACAAGATGGCAACCGTCATGGCACGCACTGCATCGGGACAGCCTGCGGGTTCAAGGATCTTAACGGCCGCAGGTACGGGATCGCTTACGAATCGACCATTTATGTCGGTAAAGTGTTGAGTAATGCCGGTAGTGGCGCTAGTGGCTGGATTCTGGCTGGGATGGAATGGGCGATCGCCAATGGGTGTCAAGTGATCTCGATGTCATTAGGAAACACCAATCCAAAGCCCTCTACGGCCTACGAAACTGTCGGTCGTCGGGCACTGCAAAATGGGTGTCTGATCGTGGCGGCCACCGGCAATCACGGACCAACCAAAACCGTTGGACAACCAGCGAATAGTCCCTCGATTATGGCTGTTGCAGCCGTTGATAACTGCGTCCAAGTGCCTGACTTCTCGGCTACCTCTGACCTCATTCAAGGAACTAAAGTCGATATCGCCGCTCCAGGAGTGAAAGTATACTCATCAGTGCCTATGAATAAAGGGCGTTATGCTGCTTACAATGGCACTAGCATGGCTACACCGCACGTGGCTGGGCTCGCGGCCTTGTATGCCGAATCGACTGGTAAACGAGGTGCTGAACTTTGGCAATTGCTGACTGCCTATGCTATGGCGCTACCGTTGCCAAATACTCGTGTTGGAAGCGGTTTAGTACAAGCTCCGTAATGCAGAATACCCAAGTCTCCGCAGCACTTTAAGCCTGCGGGGATCTAACAGAAGACAATTTACAATAGCGCAATGGATGTACTCCAAAGGATGCTAAATATGTCTGACGAACAAGTACAGCGCATCATAGTGGCTGTTGACGACCAAAACATATCGGTAATTCAATCGGTTGTCACTGCCTTAGAATCGGCGGGAATGAAAGTGGATGAGGTGCTGCCTGTGATTGGTATCGTTACTGGAGAAGTTTCTCAGTCGAAGCTAGAAGGAATAAAGAGCGTACCGGGCGTGGCTAGTGTCGAGATCGATCGAGAAATGCAGGCAATTTAAACTAATCATTTAGGGTTAGTAGATCCAGTTTTGCTAACCCCAAATAGCGAATGCCTTTTGGCGTCACGTCAAAGCGACAGGGCAAAATCTCTACACCTTCACCGATCGCCTGTCTGAACAATTCTCCGTAAATGCGATCGGCACTATCCCCCGGAGCAAAATCAGTACAATCCCCGCGATTAATAAAATACAGCATTACAGCCCTCGAACCCTGCCGCACCACTTCTATCAATTCTCTCAAATGTTTCTGTCCCCTCTCTGTCACTGTATCGGGAAATAGAGCCAACTCCTCTTTTACCCAAGTTGTATTTTTCACTTCCAGAAAAATCGGTTTTTCCTCACCAGTTAGCCAAAAATCCACTCTACTTTTTTTATCAGTGCCGTAGACAACCTCCGGTTGAATTAAACTGTAATTGCCCAACTCTGGAAACAATTTCAATTCCAAAGCTAATTTAACTACTCGATTTGGCAGCCCAGTATTAACTCCCACCCAAGTTGGCACAGTGTCGCAAACTTTAATTAATTCCCAAGTATAAGCTAACTTGCGTTTAGGATTGTCGCTGGGAGATACTAGCACTGGATTGCCCGGAATGTAAACACCAGTCATCGGGCCAGTATTCGGACAGTGCGCGGTGATTATTTCTCCCGAATCTAGTTCAATTTCGGCAAAAAATCGCTTGTAACGTTTGATGAGAATTCCGGGTAAAAGAGGAGGATATTGGTAAATTAAGCCAGTCATTCGATTTTAGATTTTAGATTTTAGATTCTCGATTGTATATTTTACCTATAACGGAATACCTGGCTCCGCACTTTTGAAAGAAGTCTGGGAGCTAACACAATCGATCGTAAGTTATGAACTATCTGCTTTTATCAACTCATTTATTTAATCATTTTTAAATGGTAGATTTTAGATTGTAGATTTTAGATTGACGCATCATAGCACGAAACGGCGGTTTGTAGTTAGGACGAATAGTCCCAATCGATTATTGAATTTCCGCAAGTCAGTAATAGCGATAAAATTGGTACAAGCGCAATTCCCCCTAGAAGTTTTATGAGTTCGTGATATGATTCTCCCGGTTCGCGATTAAAATAAGTGAATCCTTTTAGCATTAGCGTTTGTAACCATTTGTGTCCCAATTACAGAAGCCCTCTCGTTCCCTCGCAGGGATTGCCGGCATTGTCGCAGTCGCCACTCTAATTAGCAAAGTCTTTGGATTGGTGCGCCAAATTGCGATCGCCGCAGCCTTTGGAGTCGGTGTCGCCGTCGATGCCTACAACTACGCCTACGTCATCCCTGGTTTCTTATTTATTTTGCTCGGAGGGATTAACGGGCCATTTCACAGCGCCATCGTCAGTGTTTTAGCCCGCCGGGATAAAAAAGAAGCAGCACCCTTAGTCGAGACTATCACCACCTTAGTCGGGGGCTTGTTGCTGTTGGTGACGATCGCTTTAATTATTTTTGCCGATCCGCTAATCGATTTGGTGGCACCGGGATTAAATAGAACAGCAGAAGGTTTACAAATTAAAGCAATTGCCGTCCAGCAATTTCGGATTATGGCGCCGATGGCATTACTTTCAGGCTTAATCGGCATTGGTTTCGGCACTCTCAATGCCGCCGATATGTACTGGCTGCCTTCGATTAGTCCTTTATTTTCCAGCGTTGCACTTGTCGGCGGTTTGGGGATTCTCGCACTGCAAATCGGAGACAAAATTATTCAGCCAGAATCCGCACTAATTGGTGGCTTAGTGTTAGCTTGGGGAACGTTAGCGGGTGCAGTTTTGCAGTGGTTGGTGCAACTGGCGGCGCAGTGGCGCGCAGGCTTGGGAACATTGCGCTTGCGGTTTAATTTTAAACGCCCCGGAGTGCAAGAAGTAATTAAGGTGATGGTTCCTGCTACCTTATCATCAGGAATGCTGCAAATTAATGTTTATACTGACCTATTTTTCGCATCCTACATCCCTCAAGCTGCCTCTGCGATGGGTTACAGTGGCTTGTTAGTTATGACGCCTTTAGGCATTATTTCTAATGTAATTTTAGTGCCATTTCTACCCATATTTTCTCGCCTCACCGATCCGAGAGATTGGCCGGAATTAAAAGATCGAATTCGTCAATCTTTAGTTTTGACCGCCCTTACGATGCTGCCCATGAGCGCTTTAATGGTAACGCTGGCTGGGCCTATCGTCCGCATTGTTTACGAACGCTATGCTTTTGATAGAGAGGCCTCGCTGTTTGTTACGCCGATATTGATGGCTTACAGTATTGGAATGTTTGTGTATTTGGGACGCGACGTTGTGGTACGGGTATTTTACGCTTTGGGAGACGGGGAAACCCCTTTTCGCATCAGTATTATCAATATCTTTTTAAACGCTCTTTTGGATTATTTGTTGGTTGGAGCCTTTGGGGCGCCCGGATTAGTTTTGGCGACGGTGGGAGTGAATCTTCTTTCGATGATTATGCTTTTGTACTTATTAGATAAAAAGCTGGGTGGCCTGCCTTGGGGAGAGTGGAGTTTACCTTTTCTGGGGTTAACTTCTGGGAGTTGTTTAACTGCTTTCGTTAGCTTGGCTACTCTGCAAGCCTGTCAAAGAGTTTTGGGTACTGAAGGTTTGGTCGTTCAATTAGTGCAGTTGAGTGTGGCAAGTTTTGTAGGGTTAGGAGTTTTTGCCCTGTTTGTCAGTCAGATGAAGTTGCCGGAAGTTGATATGTTTGTCGATCGCATTCGGGGGCGTTTTCGCAAATAAAATTTTCGGGGCGGGTTAAAGGCGAAATACTAGACACAACGCCCACAATCTGCGTACAAAACCCGCCCTTTACTTTACATCTTCCGCTGAAATTCCTCAAGCACATCCATCAATTGAACTTGACACTGCATCGGAATTAAATCTGCCAGCGGCACTTCCCGCTTGCCGCCGCCCAACTTGACTGGAATTCCTTGCAAAACTTGTCCAACTTTGTCAGCATCTAAATTGCCATCTTCCAGCATGGAATAAAGTTGTTCGGCAACAACGGTATGCAGGTGAGCATCTCTCAGATACAAATGCCATTTGGCAATGTCAATGTAGACATTTTCGCCGATTTCGGCTGCTAAGGATTCGATCGCCTGTGTAGTATTAGCCATATCAAAAAAGCCGAAAGTTACTTGTTATCAATCAAAAGACTTAACAAATCGCCGCCAACTGCCTTCAGCCAGAATCTTTGGTGAGGGGCGAATAATCGGCGATCGCAAAATGGTAAATCGCGTGGGCCAAAACTACTAGAGCCCATCCACCCGTTACCGAAATTGCCCAAGGCCAATCAGCCTTTTGCAAATTGTGAACAAACCACAAACCTGAATTGGTAGCAGAAAAAAGACCGACGTGGATAGCAAAATTCATCCGGTCATCTAAGCGGCGGTACTCTGGATCATTGCGATCGGGTTTGCGGGGCCAACGAGGAGGCATAGTTTTTCACTTGATATTAGTAGTTCTGTGCCTATTTTAATCTTAAGTGCAGCTTTTTGAATTCTGCATCCCTCTCAAGGCAGGAAACTTATGCCTCTAAATTTTCATAATCTCCTGACTTGCCGCCACTTTTACTCACCAGGCGAATCGATTCAATGGCGATCGACTTTTCCAATCCTTTAGCCATATCGTACAAAGTCAGCGCCGCCACCGAAACCGCCGTCAGCGCCTCCATTTCCACCCCTGTTTCCGCCTTAATTTTCACCGTCGCCCGAATTTGATACCCCGGCAACCCAGCATCCGGCATCACCTGCACCTCCACGCTACTCAGCGGCAGAGGGTGGCACAGAGGAATCAAATGTGCAGTCTGTTTGGCCGCCATAATTCCAGCCAGCCTTGCAGTACCCAACACATCACCTTTCGGCGCATTCCCCGCTTCAATCGCCGCAAACGTCTCCGGCAACATCCGCACCCGACCAGCAGCCACAGCTTGCCGTACAGTCGGCACCTTCGCTGAAACGTCCACCATTTGGGCTTCCCCGCTGTTGTCGAGGTGAGTTAGCTGTGCCACATCGGGCAATTTAGAAAAAGTTTGGGAAAGGTCTTGCATTATTTTGGTAATGGTGTTAATGTTAGATTCTGTGAGAAAAGAACTTAATCAATTTTAGATTAAATCTGAACTCAACAGGGGCTTGTAGCTTAGTTGGATAGAGTGCATGGCTACGAACCATGAGGTCGGGGGTTCGAATCCCTCCAAGCCCACTACTAAAAGTTATGAATTTTGAGTTTTGAGTTTTGAATTAAGAAATTAATTCAATTCACGACTTAAAACTCATAACTTTTTTAATTTTGTGCGTTTACTAGACCTCTTGCAAAAATATCTAGGACGCTGCTCAAACCCCATCCCACAAAAATCATTTTTTCTGGTGGGGTGGGCTTCTAGCCCGCCCCAAAAATTGATTAAAAGGACTTTGGCAATTCAAGTCTACTGATTCAAAGCATAAATATCTTTGCCTCGACCGATCGCAAATTTCATCGAATTAGATAAGCCCTTGCTAGACTGAGTAATAAAAATCAGCAAAGCCAAGCCAGCGAGGCCAGCCGCAAAACCAAACATATTTCTGTAACCAACTTGTTCAGCAACAAAGCCTAAAGTCGGTCCCGCAACCGCAATTCCCAAATCAAATCCGCCAATACAAAGCGAAAACAAGCGGCCCCTTTCATAAGGTTCGCACCTGTCCGACATCAGCGTTACCATCATCGGCAAAACCGTACCACCCGCGCAACCTTCAACCAAAGCTGCTATTAAAAAAGCACTGCTGTTGTTAGCAAAATACAACAATAACATAGATACGGCATAACAGATTAAGCCACCAGAAATAAACAAGCCGCGACCGTATTTGTCCGAAGCCCGTCCCGTGAGCAACCGTATACCAAAACTGGCGATAGCCGCCGTCGAATAAAATAATCCTGGATTCAAATTAGTCTTAGTTTCTTGGATAAACAAAGGCATAAAAGTGCTCAAAGTTCCAAATACTAAACCAACCACCAATAACACTAAAGCCGGAATCCGCACTCTAGGATTCCAGAGCATTTGCCAGTATTTTTGGCTCTTTTTATCCTCAGATAGCGAGTCCGATTTTGTTAAATCTGCAAAATTAGGTTCCGCAACTTTGCAGGTAAAAAATACAGCCATTGCAGCGAAAGCCGCCGACATCGCAAACAAAGGAGTATAACCAACCCAAGCTTGTACAAATCCACCAATAGCAGGCCCAACTGCTAAACCAATAGGATTAACCAAGCTCATGTAACCGATTAATTCGCCCCGCTTTCCTGGCGGCGATAAATCTGTTACCAAAGCGCTGTAAGCTGTAGTAAAAGCGGCGATACTAATGCCGTGAAAAATGCGAATAAGTAACAGTAAGGGGATAGATTGAGCTAACAGGTAGCCAAAAGGGGCGATCGCAGCGACTGTCGCGCCTAGCAGCAAAACTTGTTTTCGCCCCCTGCTGTCGGCTATTTTACCCAACGGTGGCCTCGATAGCAAAAGTCCGATCGCAAATGCACCCATCACAAAGCCAATTTGCTGTTTTGTGCCGCCCACAAATTGAACGTACAGCGGCAAAGTTGGCAGCAGCGAAGCCAAACTTGACCAGAATAGCAGCCCTGCGGTGAATAAAGTCAGCAAGCTGCGTCTGGGTTGGGGATCGATGTCCCTAAAAATATTCAAGATGCTAATTCCCTTTAAATCTTCTGAGTGCGCTCAAGCTGAGGTCGAGTGTATCTATATCATTGTGTTACAATTTCTTAATATTGGCAACAAAAAAACTTGATATTCTACTCACCCTCAACAGCCAGCATTCTTACCAATCAACCTCAGCCCTTTCCTCCACCACCCGTTCATAAACCCACTCGGTTTCTATCGCCAACTTAGGCCAACTAAACCGGCGTTCCAAATCCTGATAAGCATTGTCAACCAACCACTGCGCGTAACCCGGATTTTTCAGCACCTCCAAAATTCCCCAGGCCAAAGAATCCCGATTGTTTGCCTCAGTAACAACGCCCGTTTTAGTGTGCTGCACCACCTCTGGAAGTCCGCCCGCATCCGAAACCACCACAGGCACTCTTGCAGCAAAGCTTTCTAAGGCAACAATCCCAAAAGGTTCGTAAAGACTGGGAAAAACCGCGCAGTCAGCCACCGTCTGAAATTTGTCAAGATGTTCCTCAAACATGAACCCAGTAAAATAACACTTATTCCAAATTCCTAAATGCCAAGCTAAATGTTTGAGATGGTCTGTATTGCCACCACCAACAATTACAATTTTTGCTTTACCCCCCATTTCCCAAATTACTTTAGGTGCCGCCTGCAAAAATACATTAATGCCTTTTTCATAGCTAATTCTTCCTACATAATAGACAATTTTCTCATCATCAGCAGCAAACCTGCGGCGGAAATCCATCGCATCAAATTCGTGCCACCTGGGCTTTTTATCTGGTCTAATTCCGTTGTAAATTACCTCTATTTTGTTCCACGGAGTTGATAGTACCCGTTCGGCTTCCCGACGCATATAATCGCTGCAAACAATTACCCGCCAAGCGTTGTAAGCGAGGTCGTTCTCCTTGGTGTTAATGTAGCGCTGCCCCTCATTGTGGATGCCATTGAAACGCCCGTATTCGGTGGCGTGGATGGTGGCAATTAGCGGTACTTTAAAGGTATGCTTGAGGGCGATCGCCGCATCTCCCACCAACCAATCGTGAGCGTGGATGATATCAAAGGAGCCTTCCTCCAGCATCAGTTTTCCGCCTTGGTGGCCCATGCTTTGGTTGAGATTCGCCACCCAGTGAAAAAAGTCCCTGGCGTGCCCCACCACCACCCGATGCACACGTATTCCTTCCACCACTTCGTACATCGGCGCGTGGCCGAACTCTACTGTAATTAAGTGTATTTCGTGACCCAGCTTTACCAATTCAGGATACAGTTCCGATACGTGGCGGGCGATACCGCCTACGATTCTGGGAGGAAACTCCCATGCCAATACCAAAATTTTCATCTTTCTTCCTCCAAATAATTTATATAACTTAATGTTTAGGATTAACAGATTTATTGTAAAATGATCGGCCTCAAATTTGAGTCGATCGTAAGTTGATGCCCAATGCCTGACTTTTGGCAGCAACAAAGACAGAAAATCATGCCTAAACGTGGTTTTTGCATGAAATTGCTCGATCGCCATTACCTGAAAAAAACAGGTTTCCTCAAGATTTGAGCCACTGAAGGAAGCAATGGCGATCGCGCCTACCCGCTTACCGTTTCTTCAAAATCGGCTCCAATTCGCCGCGAAAACGGGTCCAAGCAGCAGCAGATGCAGAATTAGAAACAGCACCCTGACGCATCAAAATCGCGCCGTCTTCAAAGCCAACAATGCCGTAATCTCCCGATTTGGACATTCGATCGATCGCCGGTACGATCTCCCGCAACTGTCCCCGTTCCCCGCGAAACGCAGCCTGATACTGCTGCAACTGCCAGATATCGGCAATTACATATTGCATCTTCACTGCCTTCCCCGCATCATTGCGGAGTTCAAACATCGGAAACCTGAGAATTTCCCGCCTGCTTGACAAAATCGGCACAATAGTATTCGTCGCTGCCACGCTAGCATCAGCAGGAATTTGAGCCAACAGCGGCCGCACTTGCAAAACGTGCTGCCATTGTCTGACAAGAGGAACCTGCACCCAAGGATCGATCGCATCGGGCAAAATCCAAGAAAAAGTCCGATTTGGGTTAGAAGTGAAGGTAAAAAATAGCGACAAACAGATACAAAACGCCCAAAAGCGGCGAAACTTTGAAGACGAAGGCAGAGGAAATAAAGCAGAAGGAAAACGCAAAAACATTCTTTCCTCTCTCACCATTCTATCTTCTTCCTTTTGACGCTGGGCCCACCACAGAATAGCCCCGTAAAAAAGCCCTGGAACCACAGTCATCGCATAGCGAATATTAATCGCCAGCACCGACTCTCCTTTCGCTAAAAATAGCTTCAGCAGCGGAAATCCAGCTATCATCCAAGATGCAGGCGCGAAAGCAGGAACCAAAGCTAATGGCAACCACTGGCCAAGCAGGTATCTAATCTTACCAAAAAACGGCGTAAATAACTGAGCCACCAACCGCCAGGGATTGCTCAGCATTCCCCAAATAATTTCTAGAGTAGAAGCTTCATCTCCATCGGCATATTGACCGAAGCGCTCCATCATAAACCGCTGGGATATGTCAGCAGAAAACAAAGGCATAATCAGATTAGTTAGGACGATCATATAACCAAAACTGAGTATGCAGACGGCTAAACCAGTCCGAGGGTAGCGCCGACTCAAAATCAGGTAAACTCCGACGCCAAATAAAACAACTCCCCCATCTTCTCGCACGGCCAAAATTAAAGTTGCCAGAATCCCAAACAAGGGCCACCAGCGCTTCTCCATCGCCAGCAGCAAGCCAAAGACATACAGCGGCATTTGACAAATATCGTGAAAATTGCCCAAAGTCGGGCCGATGACCGCGTTAGCGCAGTAATAGCTCACAACAATTGTCGCCGACAGCCTCGGTTCCAGATAGTGTCTGGCGAGAGCATAGAGCACTCCTCCGGCCGCCGTAATTAAAGTCACCTGCAACACCGTCAAAGTGACGGGCGAGGGAAACAGCGAGTAAATTGGCAGCCACAGCATCAGCGCCGGGGTGAAATGCTGCCCCAACCGGTAGTAAGATACTTCCGGGAGCTGATTTTGGTGAACCACATTAGTGGACAACGCCGAAGAGAGGGAACTCTCAAACAAGTGACCCCGAGTGCCGTTCCAAAAAAGTTGATTGAAAATGCCTTGGTCGTAAGTAGCGTAAAAGCTGTAGTAGCGGTGCAGCGTCAGCAACAGGCACAGCACAAAAAAGGCAGCCGCCACTTGAACCACCACCCGCAGCGACTCATTTTTCTTCCATCTCAAAAATATCATCTGCCCGCCTGTAATGAAATTATCGGACAATAGCATAAATCTAAAGTAAGTATTAAATTAAAGTAGAAGTGAAATAACTCGGCTCGGCAATGCTCAATTATTTTCACCCGATCGAAAAGCTCAACAGCGTCCATCCCACACCCGGCACCAGCGGCACTGACTGTTCTCCCGAACAGCCGGTAAATTCCGCACCGCTTTTACAGCTTTTGCTGTTTGTAGACAAGCGTTCCTCTTCCCGGGAACAGACCAGACACATCCGCAAGTCCCTAAAGGATTTGAAGGCAGAGTGCGACTTTGAGCTTCAAATCATCGACGTAGGAGAACAGCCCGATTTAGCCGAACACTTTAAACTTGTAGCCACCCCCTCGCTGCTAAAAATTCATCCAGATCCGCGACAAACTCTCGCCGGCAGCAATTTAATCGCCCAACTCGAACACTGGTGGCCCCGCTGGAAGCGTTCTGTAGAAGAATACGCAGCTCAGCAGCAGTCAGCCCCAGCACTTGCTGAAAGCCTGACTAACCCAAAACCACTTTATTCCGTTGCTTGCGCCGCCGAACTTGTGCAGCTTTCTGATGAAGTTTTTCGCCTCAAACAGGAAAAAGAACACCTGCAAGAGCAGTTGCAGTTGAAAGACCGGATTATTGCGATGCTAGCTCACGACTTGCGCAATCCCTTGACGGCCGCATCTTTGGCTTTGGAGACTTTGGAGTCTAGTCAGAAGGTGAAACAGGGAGAAAAGTCGCGTTTGACACCGAGTCTGGCGGCTCATTTGATGAAACAAGCCCGCCGCCAAATCCAAATTGTCGATCGTATGATTACAGATATCCTGCAAGCAGCCCGGGGTACAAACGCTCAACTCCACATTGAACCAAAAAGAATCGAACTAGGGGCGATTTGTCAAGATGTAATCTTGCAATTTCAAGACAAATTTCAGGCGAAAAGTCTGAACTTAGAAACAGACATTCCCGCAGATTTGCCTTTGGTTTATGCCGATCCCGATCGCATCAAACAAGTCATGATCAACCTGCTTGACAACGCCAGCAAGTACACCCCAGACCGAGGAACTGTTAATCTTTCAATTCTCCACCGCACCGCTTACAAAGTTCAAGTCAGCATTTGCAACAGCGGCCCGGGAATTCCTGAAGAAGATTGCGCGAGCATTTTTGAAGACAGCTTTCGCTTGCAGCGAGATAAATCAACAGATGGTTACGGCATTGGACTGTCTCTGTGTCAAGGCATCATCCGCGCCCACTACGGTCAAATTTGGGTAGACTCTGTACCCGATAGAGGCAGTTGTTTTCACTTTACTCTGCCCGTCCAAAAATAAAACTTAGCTGTAGATTTTTCACTTGTCAGTAGCAACCGAGTTTGATATTACAGCTCAACTTTTCCGCAGTGCAGCAATAATCTGTGCGTTTGCCTTGGGAAAAGTAAATTGGTCAATTTCGTCGAGTGTCACCCAGCGAATTTCATCGCATTCGATCGTTTGCGGTTCCCCGCTGACGTGGCGGCAGTGGTGCACGTATAGTCTAACTGTAAATTTAATGTAGTCGTGGTCAATTGTAATCAAGCGATCGCCAACTTCTACAACAATCCCCAACTCCTCCATTATTTCCCGTTTTATGCAAGCTTCGATTGTTTCCCCAGGCTCTATTTTTCCGCCCGGAAACTCCCAGAAACCCCCGTGTAGTCCATGTTGTCGGCGCTTGTCAATCAAAATTTGTTGGCGATCGTTCCAGATTGCAGCAACGCCGATAACTTTGTGGGCCAAAGGAGGAAGAGACATATTGATTATGAATGGGGAATGGGGAATGGGGAATGGGGAATGGGGAATTGAAGAATAATATCAATAATTATTCAATTACTATTTAATCAACAATCAACAATCTAAAATCTAAAACCTAAAATCTAAAATCTAAAATCTAAAATCTAAAATCTAAAATCTAAAATATTAAGCCCCCATCTTGCGAGGGGGGGCTTGACACTTGGATCACTTAAATGTTAAGAATCTACTAATCGTCCGAGCCATGTCTCTCACTGGCTTGTATGGACTTTTCAAAAGTCATTCGCTGTTCGGCATTTTTGAGAAAATAACCGCTAATCATAGCTGAGGCGAGCAATCTACCCAAATGTTCGCGACTGGTAGTCACTGTCACCCCGAAGTGTTCCGAAGGCAAATTCCCCAATAGTCCAACAATATTTCGCTCCATTACTTGAAACACTTCGTGAGAAGTCGGCTTAGACAACTGAGAAACTGTGTCGGGAGCCATTGACTGCACGTATTGCCATAATAAGTTGGCATTTTCTCCGTCTTCTTCAAAGAATTCTGGGGATTTATTAGATGAGTTGCTCACGAGTACCTCCGTTTCAGAGACAGCTTGTTATGTTAGACGCGGGCGGTTAAATTAAATAACCTTTATCCGATCGCTGCTGATCTTTATTACTAAGTAATTACTAATGTAGCAGGACAGTCATAGCAACGAAGTGGGCACAACCGAATTAAAAGCGGCGGTTTTTACGATTTTAGATTGGGGATTGCAAGGGGGGAGACCCGATCGCCAATCCCCAATCTAGCTAGCTGGCTAGATAATCGTTGATATCTTGCTTGCGTTTGCGGAGTTTAGTCAAAGCTTCCCGTTCTATTTGCCGCACTCGTTCCCGACTGATGTTGAGACGATCGCCTATTTTTGCCAAAGTTAGGGTTTGCCCGTCTTCTAAACCGAACCGCAAGGCGAGCACTTCTCGCTGTTGCTGAGTCAGTTCCGCCATTAGGTGGTCTAAGTCAGTCCGCAGGGAAGATTGCAGGGCAAAATCTTCTGGCGTAGTACCCGTATCTTCCAACAAATCGCCCAACTCTGTATCTTGATTGTCTCCCACGCGCAAGTCCAGGGAAAGTGGCAGGCGCGCGCGATCGAGATATTCGCGAATCTGTTTGGGAGTCAATTCGAGCTCTGATGCCAATTCAGCAGCCGTGGCCGCGCGACCAAGCTGTTGAGCAAGTTGGCGCTGAGCTTTTTTAATTTTGTTGAGCTTTTCGGTAATGTGGATCGGCAAGCGGATGGTGCGACCTTTTTCAGCGATCGCCCGAGTAATTGCCTGACGAATCCACCAATAAGCATAAGTAGAAAATCTGTAGCCCTTAGTCGGGTCAAATTTTTCTACTCCCCGCTGCATCCCGATCGTGCCTTCCTGAATTAGATCCAGTAAATCTACGTTGCGCTTGATATATTTCTTGGCAACAGACACTACCAGGCGGAGATTCGCTTCCACCATTTGGCGCTTTGCCCTTTCCCCGTGTTCGATCGTCCGCTGCAACTGTGCCTCAGACAGCCCAACTGCCTGTGCCCATTCAGCCGCCGTCGGGTCGCGGCCTAACTCTTCGGCTAAAATATTTTTCTCCTGATGCAGTGCGGTTGAGCGCTGTACCTGTTTCCCGTAGAGTATTTCTTGCTCATGGGTCAACAAGGGAACGCGGCCGATTTCCCGCAAGTAAGCGCGAACAGAATCTGTATCTGAGGACTTAAGAGTTTTCATGAGCTTTTCCCGCTGAGGATCTGTGCCTCTAAAGGTTTGCGGTAGTCGCAAACCCCTAGCTTTAGCTGGGAAGGAAAGCGGGCGGGGACTTGCGCTTTCCTTCCATTTAAAGAGGCTTAATTTTATGGTAGCTAGCTACTACTCCCAGTCAGCACCGTCTCAGGTTAGGTTTTGGTTGGGGCGTGCACAATACTACGTTATGTTAAGAATCTTAACATTTGTGAGAGCACTTGGCTACACTTCTTCATATTTATTTCATGCCAGCCTGGACTGTTGGTACGAGAGTAACCGCTTTCCTGGCTTTACAGTTTGCATCAATATAAACAAAATCCGCCACATCTCAGAGGGGTAGATTGGTATAGGGGGAGATGGGGGGGAATGGGGAGAGGGGGAGAGGATTTGCTCCTTTTGGCACAGTGCAAGTAAAAAATACAAAAAATACAATTTAAATGCCCAACAGCTTTTCAATACCCTGAATATGAAGTTACAGATATTGATGAACCCGCCCCAACAGATAATGACTAATGACTAATGACTAATAACTAATGACTTCTTTGCCGTTGAGCTTCGTACAAGATGAGGGCTGCGGCGATCGACACATTTAAAGATTCTACGCCACGACTTAGGGGAATTTGGATTTGTCGATCGGCCAAACTCCTCAATTCTTCCGACAAACCAGAGCCTTCGTTGCCCAAAACTATCAGAGTCGGCACTCGCAAATCTACTTCCCAATAACTTAAACTGGCCCCGGCGACGGTTGCTAAAATTTGCATTCCTCGATTTTTATACGCGGAGACTTCGGCGGTTAAATCTGGACTGACTGCCATTGGCAGCTTAAACCAAGCTCCTGCGGAGGCGCGCAGCACTTTGGGATGGTCTAAATCGGCGCTGTCTGCGCTCAGCAGCAAACCGTCGGCATTAGCAGCCGCAGCCGTGCGGACGATCGCCCCCAAGTTGCCGGGATCTTGGATTGTTTCTAAGGCTATTCCTAAAGTTGACAATTTTGCCGGTTCTGTTGCAGTGCGGGGTGCGGTGGCGACAATGCCGTCGGGTTGGACTGTAGTGGCGATCGACTCTAACACTTTTGCACTTACTAATTCTGTGCGATCGGCTAAATTACCAACTTGCTCCCAAAGTTCCCCGTGCCGATCCTGCCATTCGGGAGTGCAGCAAACCGTTGCTAGCGGGTATTTGGCAGCACAAGCTTCTTCAAGCAAGTGCGTCCCTTCGAGTAAAAATAATTGTTGTTCCCTGCGTCCCTTCGAGCTGTGCAGCTTGCGGATTTCTTTAACTAGGGGGTTTTGAATACTTGTCAGCATTGTTTAATTCAGCAGAGCGAATGGGGTTATTGCCTGTATCGGGTTAACCCCAAACTTTTTTCTGCCTTGGGAATGCGGAACCCGGGACTTGAACCCGGAAGGCTTGCACCACATGAACCTGAATCATGCGCGTCTACCAATTCCGCCAGTTCCGCATCGGTCACGAATTACTACTCTGCCATACCTCCGCGAATCTGTCAAGTGTTTTGAGGAATTTATTTTTTTTCTGGACTGCGAGTAATATTTGGCACCAATTACAGTTCGGGTTGAGAAATGCTGTAGTTTCGAGGATTTACTGTTAGCCAAACATCGCAAAACGCTGTGTAGTTGAGTAGGGTGCGTCATATCGCGCCCCGTTATTAATAATCCACAAGCTTTGATTTGACGCACCTACCGAATTTGCTGAAAAAATGGGCATCTAATAGGCCAAATCTGCGAAAACCTCGCGCAGGGCCGGATGCACCAATCGCTGATTCTGCACGTTCAATCCCTTCGCCAAACTCGGATTCATTTCCAAAGCTTTAATCCCGTTATTTGCCAACTGCAAAACATAAGGCAAAGTGCTGTTATTCAAAGCTTGAGTCGCAGTCCAAGGTACAGCACCGGGCATATTCGGCACCCCGTAATGTACAACTCCTTCCTCAACATAAGTAGGATTTGTGTGAGAAGTTACCCGCAAAGTTTCCACGCAGCCGCCTTGGTCAACGGCTACGTCAACAATCACAGAACCGGGGTGCATCTTCGCAACAAATTCGCGAGAAACTAGCACCGGAGCTTTTTTCCCCGGAACCAAAACCGCACCGATTAACAAATCAGCATCGGGAACAACTGCTTCAATTTGCAAAGGACTGCTGTAGAGGTATTCTACTCGGGAACCGAACAGAGTTTCTAAATAGGCTAGGCGATCGATATTTACGTCTAAAATCTGCACTCTCGCGCCCATTCCTACGGCAATTCGCGCTGCTTCTGTGCCGACGATGCCGCCGCCCAAAATCACAACTTTACCCGGTCTTACCCCCGGTACACCGCCCAAAAGCACGCCCCTGCCACCTTGCTGTCGTTCCAGAAACCGAGCTCCGAACTGCACGGCCAAACGCCCTGCAATAATGCTCATCGGCGTCAGCAGCGGCAATTTTCTGTCCGGGAGTTCGACTGTTTCATAGGCGATAGCCTGGACTCCGCTGCTGATTAAATGCTCGGTTAATGTGCGATCGGCTGCCAAGTGTAAATATGTAAACAGCAACTGCTCTTTTTGGATCAGCGGATACTCAGCAGGCAGCGGTTCCTTAACTTTAACAATTAGTTCGCGCTTCCAGACATCTGAAGCCTTTAAGACAATCTTAGCCCCTGCTTCAACGTAGTCCTCATCCGCAAAACCGGCCCCAGCACCAGCATTCGTTTCCACGAAAACTGTGTGGCCTTTGTCCGAACAAGCCCGGACACTTGTGGGGCTGAGCCCGACTCGAAACTCCAAATCCTTGATTTCCTTGGGGACGCCTATTTCCATCTATAACCTCTAATCTCAGGCATATGTAGATCGAATCTAACCTAAAAACCATCCCCAGCGGGACAATACCATTGTAGATTTTAGATTTGGCAATCCGGCAATCGGGCTAGGAGAATATTTGTTTAATTTTTATCCAGTGCGATCGCAATTTCCTAAATTTAGACTTGAATTACATAATTTTTTGATTGATAGATCGACCGCAGATGTAGGGCAGATTAACACAGATAATTTCAAGAAGAGTCAATATATTTGATTGATCGCTTATAATTTAACAGGCTTGCAGTCAGCGGGTCTTAAAACAAATGGCACGGATACCTACATTAACATTCGATCGCGGAACTCTATTGCTGCACCCGCCGCCCAAAGGCAGAGACTGGGTGGACTTTGCGACATGGGACGATCGCGTGGAAAAATTCCGCATTCGGGCGATTCACTACCGCCCGCTGGTAGAATCCCTCCAAGCCGAGTGCATTCACTTCACCGACGAAGCTAGGGGATACGAACTACTCGAACTCGTACCCAGCGTGGAAATGCAGCCTTATCCACATCAAGAAGAAGCCCTCCTAGCTTGGCAGGAAGCAGGAAGCCAAGGAGTAGTCGTCCTCCCCACCGCTTCCGGCAAAACTTATCTGGCACAATTAGCCATGCAAGTCACTGGTCGCAGTACATTAATTGTAGTACCAACTCTTGATTTAATGCACCAGTGGTATGCTAATTTAAAAGCAGCTTTTCCCGACATCGAAATCGGATTGTTGGGCGGAGGTTCGCGGGACAAAACGCCAATTTTAGTGGCAACCTACGACAGTGCAAGTATTCATGCAGAAACCTTGGGCAATAAATACGGCTTGCTGGTTTTTGACGAATGCCACCATTTGCCAACGGATTTTTATCGAGTAATTTCCGAATATGCGATCGCGCCTTTTAGACTCGGACTGACAGCCACACCCGATCGCACCGACGGCCGCCACAGCGATTTGCATTTCCTGATCGGCCCGACAGTATTTAGCAAAAGACCCGAAGATTTGGCAGGCGATGCTTTAGCCGACCATAAAATAGTTCAAATCATGGTAAAACTGTCAAAAGAAGAGGGCGATCGCTACGCCGAATTAATCAACATTCGCAACGACTTCTTAAAACAGTCTAACATCAGAATATCCAGCCTCGAAGGTTGGAAACAGTTTATCATGGCAAGCGCGCGATCGCCCTTGGGACGGCGCGCCATGCTAGCCCACCGCCAAGCCAAAGAAATCGCCCTTTGTACCGAAGGAAAACTGCGAATCTTAGCCAACATACTAGCAGAACACTCTCCCCAGCGCACGCTAATTTTCACCGGCGACAACGCCACAGTTTACCGAATTTCCCAAGAATTTCTCATCCCCACAATTACCCATCAAACCCCAGTCAAAGAACGCCACGAAATCCTCGATCGCTTTCGCAGCGGCGAATACAAAACCCTCGTCGCTTCCCACGTCCTCAACGAAGGAGTGGACGTTCCCGACGCCAGAATTGCTATCATATTGTCAGGAACAGGCAGCGAACGCGAATACATTCAGCGATTGGGTCGAGTTCTCCGCAAAAGCAGCGATGTAAATAAGTTAGCAATTCTCTACGAAGTCGTCACCGAAGACACCAGCGAAGAAAGAACTTCTCAGCGCCGCCGGGGAGGAATGCAGCCTCACAAACCGCAAGCAAAAACACCAATTGAACAGCCGCAGCCCGAATATCATAAATTAGAAACTGTCAAACCGACACCCATTTACGGAGTCAACCGAGAGACAACCAAAAAAGCAGCAGAATCACCCGCCAAATGGGGAGAAGACAATGATGAAATTCCCTGGTAGCAAGCCTAAATAAATTAGTTGCGGGATGAGTAGTCTTAGCGAAAAGATGGCTATATAATTAAATCACTCCTAGGTCTATTTAAAAACTACCATCTACAATCGATTTACGGAGTCAACCGAGAGGCGACTAAAAAGCCGCAGAATCACAGCAAAGTGGGTAAAAAATGATGATTTAAAGAAACCTTGAAGGTTGCCTAATTAGTGTATAATCTCAATATTGACTAATTCATAGTACCGGAAAATGATCGATATCACACAAATAAGTAACTTTAAAGTCTTCCCCAAACATACAGGAGTTTGGGAGGGAACTTGGACAATTCTCAATGCTGATTTCCAAGACACCCAGCGTTTTACAGCAGTGTTAACCCAGAAAATTGTTGATAACCAGTGGAGGCAAACAAACGTTCAAACTTATGCCAATGGCAAGAGTGAAACACAAAACTTTGTGGGTCATGTTGTCGGTGAAGGGCAAGTAGAAATTGAAAGTAATGACTCTATCTTTTCTAACTACAAGACACTAGCCACAGAAGTTGGAGATAATTTAATCGTTTTTCAAGTATGGGACAAAGCAACTGGCATTCTCAGGGCTGTAGAAACCATAAATCTTGTCAGTTGCGATCGGCGAATTCGGACTACCCAAAGCTTGACAGAAGAGGGAAAACTCAGGGGAGTTATGGTGATTGTTGAACGAAGAATTGAGTAAAAGTTTTCACTGCTTATGCTACCAACTGATCTACTAAGTCACCGCCAAAACGGGGAATCAATCGTCCCGCTACGCCTCAAGATAGATGCTAAAAACTTAGAAGCAGCTACAGAAATGATCAACTGCTTCCAAGAGTCGATCGGCAAAACCCAAGGCGAACTCGACGGACGGTTGCTAGAATTAGAAGGCGACAGCCCGGATTATCGGCTGAAACGGGGATTAGCGCACCTGCTGAAAGGCGGTTTCTGCACATTGGAAGTCATCAGTCCCCTAGAACCCTCAGAGTTGAGACAGCGGGTTTTTGCATTGTCCGCGCGATCGACTCCCAGCCCTCAATCCACCCAATTAACCCTGGAAAAAGTAGCAAGTGAACTCAGCCAAGAGTTAAACAGAGAAGTTTTGCCACACGAAATCACTACAGGTTTATACGCCGATTTAAACGAAAACAAAATCCTCACTGAGTTTAATGCACCAACTCCCGAAAACTTGCTTCACAAATACAATCTTTCTCAAGTTCAAGGCATATTTTACCGAGCAAGTCAAGTCCAATTAACCGCCCACCGCAACGATCCGGGAGAATACAAACTCTTATTTCGCTATTTGAAACTATTTCAATTAATGACTTACATCGAAGGCGATGCAGACCACGGTTTTACACTGACAATAGACGGTCCTACAAGCTTATTCAAACCCAGTACCCGCTACGGCTTAGCCCTGGCGAAAATGCTGCCCGCACTGCTGCACGTCACCAAATGGAGTATGCACTCGACACTGCACACAAAAGATCCTTTTAGCGGCGTTTTGAAAATAGGTAAATTTACCCTCAATTCCGACTGCGGTTTAGTCAGCCACTATCCCCCTGGCAAGCCGTATGATAGTATGTTAGAAGCAGCATTTGCTGAAAGATGGAATTCCACAAAAACCGAGTGGCAACTAGAGCGAGAAGTTGATTTAATTCCGATTCCAGGTAGTGTGATGATTCCCGACTTTCGGTTGGTGCATCCCGACGGGCGAGTGTTTTTATTAGAAATAGTTGGCTATTGGCGGCCGGAGTATTTGCAAAAGAAATTTGCACAAGTACAGAAGTCTGAATGCGATAACTTGATTTTAGCTATTTCCGAACGGCTGAATTTAGAAAAAGCCGGGGTGAATGTAAATGATGTGCCAGCAAAAGTAGTCTGGTTTAAAGATAAATTGTTGCCCAAATCAGTCCTGGAAGTCCTCGAATAGTAACCAATCCGCGCATCAGTTGCAAACTTCTTTCTTTCTCTCTCTGCGCCCTCTGCGCCCTCTGCGGTTCAAAAAAATCCTCCTCAAAAAACATCGCACATTCCCAGCTATACTAAAATAGGAATTCACCCAAATCCTTGCTACCGCATACTCTCACCCTAAAACCGATTGAAAAATGCCAGACACAAGTATTGTCGAAAGAATCAAAAAGCTTTTAGCCCTCGCCACCTCATCCAATGAAAACGAATCGACTGCTGCGGCCGAAAAAGCTTCTGTTTTACTGGCACAGTACAATCTCAGCCTCGCGGATTTAGGGCCAAATCACCAAGAAGAGATTGACGAAAACTCAGTTGAAACAACATCCAAATTTGTGACTTGGAAAATGATGCTGCTTTCGGGAATTGCCGACGCTAACGGTTGCACTGCCATGCGAAACACTTATAATGGCAGTATGTTTTTGGTGGGAACTTCTACAAACCTGATTGTTTGCAAACACCTGTACGAGTATTTGAGTTCGGCGATTGAAAAAAGGGCTAAATACCGCAAAGGAAACGGGAGAGGGTTGGCGTATCTGAATGCTTTTCGGGTTGGATGCGCGACGAGGTTGAGACAAAGATTGTTGGAACAAAAACAGGAGATGGAAAAGTCGGGGATTCCGGGTTCGGGGGATGTGGCGGCGACTCCAGGGATTGTAGTGCGATCGATGTTTGAGAAAAATCAACGGGCGATCGCGGATTATCTAGAGGGCCGAGGGGTTAAAATTAGAACGAGAACAGATTCTCAAGTCAGCAGCGCGGCGGGTTTTAATTCGGGGTATGAAGTGGGCGACAAAATTAGTTTGCACAAGCAAGTGCAGCCGCAAGGGGATCTGAAACAGCTTAATGAATGTCTTTGAGTAGGGTGTGCGATTCTGGGATGACTTATCAAGAAATTCTAGATGATTTTCCCTATCTCACCCAACAGGATATTTGGGCTTGTTTGAGTTTCGCGGCTAAACGGTAATTGGATAGAGAGCGTTATAGTTAAGTGAATAAGATACATAGGGTAAAAACATGACAGTTTACGATCTAACTATTGCTAAAATTAGCCAACTGCCAGAGTCACTTGTTCAAGAGGTGAATGATTTCATAGACTTTTTGCTCCTCAAATACAACAGTGAATTGCCACAGCTTAGTGAATCCGACTTTTCTGACTATTTAAAGAATTTAGAAGCCTACGAAGAAAAGTTAGCCCGTGGAGAGATTCAATGGTAGGATATTCATCAGTAAATCCCACATATACAAGAGGAGATGTCGTGTTATGCGATTTGAATCCGGTAGTTGGTACAGAGCAAGCTGGTATAAGGCCTGTTGTCATTTTACAGATCGATCGTGCTAATGCAGTAAGTCCTCATACTATTATGGCACCGTTTACTACAAAGATTCGTCGCGCTCTTTTACCTTCTCATGTATTTGTTCCATCTGGAGTTGGGGGTTTAAATCAAGATTCAGTAATACTTTGCGAACAGATTCGAGTGATAGACAAATCTAGGGTTATTAGGGTAATCGGTCATTTAGATCAAAATTATATGGATGATCTGGCAGTAGCCCTACGTGTGATTTTAGGTTTGTGAGCGATCGCTTTTCGTCATTGATTATGAGGATTGAGACTTAACTGAAATTCTGCCAATTCATCATCGCAATTAAATATTCCTGACTCTGAAGTCCACCCAAATTATTTCATAGTTTGGGAATCATCTTGAATCTGAGCTTCTGTTGTTTCAGGAATTTGAACTTGGTTACTGTCTTGGCTTTTTAAACATCAACTTTTTTGTAAATGTAATCAACAGCCTGTTGAACGGTACTAATTTGCTCGGCAACTTCATCGGGAATTTCAATGTCGAATTCCTCCTCGATTGCCATAATTAGCTCTACTGCATCGAGAGAATCTGCTCCTAAATCATTGGCAAAATTAGCGTTGATGGTGACTTGACTTGCATCAACTTCTAGTTGCTTGGCAACAACGGCTTTGACTTTTTCATAGATTTGCTGCTTAACCTTACCACTTGGGGAAGATTCAGCAAAAACGTTAGGAGTAGTGGTATCAGTTGTAGTTTCATCAGGATCTAATTCTGATTCGTATTCCGATTTATCCCGGACTCGGAAATAGTAAAACAGATTAGCAACAGCCAAATCAGACGCTTTTTCCAAGTTCGACGATACTAAACTTTTATGACCAGCTATTTGCCCTTGCTCAAGGATATAATCTTCATACTCTTGACGCTGCTGCGGATCGAGCATTAATTCCAGTTGAGTCCGAAGAGAATAAAAATGAGACTTAGGCCGCAAATTTTCATAAAATAACTGTTCATCCGGTATTGCTGAAGCTGTTGTTGCTGATTTTTGATCACCGCTTGATGAAAAATTTGCATGAGTAAAATCTTTACTCTGTAACTGTTTTAGCTCAGTTTCGGGCAAAGCTTTAGTCCATTCAATCTGATTAAGCCAAATGTCTAAGGCGGCTAAATCGTGATTGTGAATTCGGGTGATTTCAGGAAATAGAAAATCAAGCTCTTCGTCAGAGTCACAGCATTGTATGATATCGAGGCCATCTTGACGGATTTGTTGTTGAAGTTGAGAAAGCCGATCGCCCGCAGCACCAAATTCATTTTGCACCTGATACGTGCCGATAATACTTTGCTCGATCGCCCAACTGCACTCTAACCGCCGCAACTGTCCCGCCGCACAAGTTTCTTCTAATAAATGCGGATTTCTGTAGTCTGCTAAAGCTTCAAACAACATCCCCCGCGCTGCGTCAATTTCAGCATTGCGACGGTTAATGTCTTGAATTTGCAAAGCCGATCGCATTCGTTGAATTGCTTGATTAAATAACCCGTAAGCCCGCACTAAGACTAGGCGATGGTTCTCAAATTTTATATCTGCAACCACTTCCGAAATTAATTGCTTAATTTCTGCGCCTTGACCTTTCAAAAGTTGTTCTAAATTGATGAAACCATTTTCTACTTTAACTTCCAGCTTTTCAACCGCTTTTTTTAGTTTCAATGTCTGGTGCAAATTCACCGCTGACAAGGCTACCCCGGCGAAAGTTCCCACACCAATGACGGCTGTTGTCGCTTGCAGCACCCCCAAAGTGGCTTGGACGCCTTGAAAGCCCATGTGCATTTGCTGCATTTGCAAGCCGCCCATAACGAACTGCATGGGAGACACTAAGGGCGATAGTGGGTTGTTGTTGAGGGCGGCGCCAACGGCATGGGCTACGAACTCTCCCGTCGCTGCATCTCTCGCCATGCCGATCGGCACTCCAGCAGATGTAAACACTTGTGCGTACTTACCAGCCTCGATCGCAGCCTGTACCGCTGCGGGAAATACAAAGTTCATCATCAATTTTTACCGTGTTACCAATCCACAGAATAACTAATATATTATGATAGTTTCAATAAAAAAAATTATCTAAAGGCGCGGCAAATGGACACTTCGGTAATTAGTCCGCAAACGGTTGAGCTTATTTCCCGACTGACAGGGCAAAACCTACGAAAAGAGGATATTACTCCGCCCGTGCTTTTTCTTGCGGGATTGGTGACGGTATTGCTGGGAGTCATTCATGCCGACGGTACGGTAAGTGCTGAGGAAACTCAGCGATTGCGGACAACTTTTACGGAGCTTATTCCCGCTAACAACAATTTGCGCCCATTGGTAATGCCGATGGTTAAGAGCGTGCGGGAACAGCAAGTTTACAAGAAATTGACCGCGTTGCTGGCGCTGACAGCGTGTTTTTCTGAGGAGGAAAAACTGCTGCTGATTAGTTTTGGGTATCAAATGTCGGCGGCAGATGGGACAATAGATAAACGCGAAAAAGAGTATTTGACGATTGTCGCCAACAAACTCGGAATCCCTGGGCGATTTTTGACTGTTTTGGAAGCCAGTTTTAGCAGTCAAGCAATAAGCGATACAGCAGCTTTAACAGAACTCCACTCGTTACTATATCCAGCGCAATTTCAATCTCTCGATTCTATGTTTGTCCGTGCTGCCAGTCACATTATCGGACATTTACCAGCCAAACCGAAACACAAAAAAAATCAAAAGCAATCAGTTTCGTCATATCAGGAGTTGAAAAAATTTCAGGATTATCGGCAACAACTGAATGCTCTTTGTGAAAAACTAGGTTTAACTCTGCAAAATGGAATCGATCGCAACGTGCTATCTCCTACTTTAGCAGAAGAAATAACCAAAGTATCTCAGAGATTGCAATCTCCATGTTTTCGCGTTGCTGTTGTCGGCGAATTTAGTAAAGGCAAATCAACCTTACTAAATGCTTTACTCGGTGAGGAAATCCAACCAGTGCGCGATATTCCCTGTAGCGGTAATGTGACTATTTTGAAATATGGTTCGCAGCGCCGGGTTATTTGTCGCTACAAAGATGGACGGGAGGAAGAAATTTCACCTGCACAATATCAAGAAAAAGCTTCGATTTCGGAAGAAGCGGCTTATGGTTCTTATGCCGATGAAATTGCCAAGTCGGAAATTGCCGAAATCGTTTTTGAACATCCCGAATTAGAGTTGTGCCGCAATGGGGTAGAAATTATTGATTCTCCTGGGTTGAACGAACAAGCCGAACGCACATTAGTCACCCAACAGGTTCTCAAAACAACTGATGCAGTGATTTTCTTAACTCATGCTCAAAATGCTTTAACGGAGAAAGAGCGGGAACTGCTTTTGTACTTGAATAAAGAAATAAATTATGGCAATAACGAAGGCGCGGGGAATATTTTTATGGTAGTTAATTTTTTCGATTTGCTGCGGCGCGAAGAGAGCCGCCAGCAGGTAAGAAAAAGGGTGGAAACGATTGTTAAGAGTCAAAATTTGATGGCTAGTGAAAACCGGATTCATTTTATTTCTGCTCAATCTGCATTGGAAGCGATTTTAGCAGGCAATGAAAATGATGATTATCTAAAATCTTTTCAGGGTTTTACTGATTCGATTGAGAAGTTTCTGACAGTTGAACGGGGAGCGCTCGCACTTCGGCAGTCCGCCGCCGGAATTAAGCAAATTATTAATACGGGCTGCGATGAATTGATTCAAATGCGGGAAATGTTAGAAGGAAAATTGACAGTTTCCCAAGGAGATAAGGCGAAGATTTTTGAACAAATGGCGGAAGTAAGCGGTCGCGAGGTTAAAATTAGATTTTTAGCTAATGAATTGATGGAGCAATCTTTAGAAGAAGCTCTTGAATCTTGGAATGAATGGGTGGAAGGATTGGGAGAACGTTTGCTATCGAAAAGTCATTACTGGAATTCCGAACACGGACACATCATGAGTCAAGACAAGTTGACTAAAGATTATGCCGATCAATTTGTACGAGACATCACCAAAGAAATTGATGACTGGGGCAATCAAAAAGTACAGTCAATTTTACAACAAAATATGGGAGTGCTAGACAGCCAAATCGGTGAAGATATTGATGCAATACGGCAAGAATTTCAACAGTTTGACCAGCAACTGAGCACTAGCCTTGTCGCTCAATTCAATAACTTAGCAACAGCAGGTAGCTTAGGCGGATTTGGCGCAAGTGGAAGGGGAATTGCTTCCTCAATTAACCCAAATATCGGTAGTGATGAAAGCTTAGGCGTTGGTTTGGGTCTCGGTGCATTAGTAGGTGCTGGGTTGCTATTTTTTACAGGACTTGGTTTTATAGGAGTTATTTTGGGTGGCTTAGCTGCTGGCGCTGGTGGCGGTTTTGGCTTTAGTTTTTTAGATGGCGATGCTGTTAAAGATCAGATTAAGCAAAAAGTTTGCGAGTTAGGCGTTGAGAAATTTGACGAATCTGCCCAGTCTATTTTTGAGAAGGTACAAGAAAGAATTATTACAGTGTTTAACGATCGCACTAACGCCAATAGCGATGCGATGTCAAAAGCGATCTCGCTGTGGGATAATTTATTAGAACAGCAGGAAAAGCGCGATCGCCAAAATCAAGCAGAATGCGAAGCCGAAAAGGTTTGGCTGGCTGACAAACGTCGGGAACTTGAACAAGTACAGAATCAAATTGAAACAATCTTAAATCAAAGTGCTCGCTAATTCAATGAGTAACGGGTAAGCGCCAAAAAACCATAGTACCTTGTAAATACTATGGTTGTGTCGCTGTGCGTGACAGTCAATAGTCCCACCGCCGCGACTTGAAGTTTTCCCGTTGTCACGCACCATACCACTGATATCTTGCACAGAGTACGATCGCCCTCAATCAATCAATCAATTCCGCTTCTTCAAAAATCTGTCTAGTCGTCAACTCCAAACCAGGCAGCAACTCATCCACAATCGGTGTATTATCCGTATAAACTTGACTCAAACCATCGGTCAAAAAACTTCTAATTAAAATAGCTTCTGGATCGATTACCCAAACTCGCGGAACTCCCGCCGCCAAATAATCTTTCGCCTTCTCTTCAAATTCCTTCATACTTTGATCCGGCGAGATAATCTCAATCACCAGTTCAGGAATTGCCGGACAAGCTTCATTTCGCCGCCAACTTTTCGGCAGACGTTCATAAGAAATGTACGTTAAATCGGGAACAGGTGCCCAATCTTTATCCTGACGTTTTAACAAAATTGCCCATTCTGGAAGCACTCGCCCGCGTCCTTTACACCATACACGAATCAGGTCACACAAAGAAAGCTCCCTGTAAACTGGAATGAAAAAAATTTTGGAGACACTTTAGGAACTGCTTCACCATCTACAAACTCACAATATACATCTCCGTCGGGCAAAGCTAGAAATTCTGCTAAAGTGAGTTTGGTTCCGATGCCTACCATGACTCCCAGCCCTCTCGCTAATTAATTCAAATATCAATTATACAAAATTTCTCAACTTTCCTAAAAGTACGATCGCCCCTGGGCCTCTATTCCAAAAACAGAATAACAAAATCCCCGACTTCTTTAAGAAATCGGGGATTTAAGTGCGATCGCATTTTAGGTTAGGCGTTTCGCCTGTTTTTATGCCAAAACAGGCACGGGCTGCGGCCAACGTCCCATGACTTTACCAATCACCGCCAATTCTTCCATCAACTTGTCGAACTGATCCGGTGTTAAAGATTGCGGCCCGTCAGACAAAGCTTTTTTCGGATTCGGGTGCACTTCAATCATCAGCGAATCTGTACCAGAGGCGATCGAAGCAAACGCCATTGACGGTACAAACTGCGCCCAACCGGTGCCGTGACTCGGGTCAACCATCACCGGTAAGTGAGTCAGAGTCCGCAATACTGGCACCGCCGACAAATCAAGCGTATTGCGTGTATATTGCCTGTCATACCCGCGAATTCCGCGCTCGCACAAAATCACGTTCGGATTGCCAGAAGCCATGATATACTCAGCAGCCATCAACCATTCTTCAATGGTGGCGGAGATGCCGCGCTTCAGCAAAACAGGTTTGTCTTGAGCTCCAACTTTCTTCAAAAGTGAGAAATTCTGCATATTTCTCGCCCCGACTTGGATCACGTCGGCTACTTCCACGATCGCACTTAAGTCCGCCGCATCCATAACTTCTGTGATAATTCCCAAACCGCTAGCTTCCCGGGCTGCAGCTAGCAATCCCAAAGCACTCTCGCCGTGGCCTTGGAAAGCATAGGGAGAAGTTCTCGGTTTGTAGGCGCCACCACGGAGAAAATGAGCTCCAGCAGCTTTGACGCGCATTGCCGTTTCGACAATCATTTCTTCGTTTTCGACCGAGCAAGGGCCTGCTACGATCGCGATCGGGTGATGCAGGCCGATCGTTACAGTTCCTAAAGGAGTAGCAACCGCTACTTCGCTGGGTTCTCCTTGGCGATATTCGAGAGAAGCGCGTTTGTAGGGTTTTTCCACCCGCAGCACTTCTTCAATCCAGGTGCTCATTTCGCGCAGTTGCATCGGTTCGAGCTCGGCGGTGTCGCCTACCAAACCCATAACAACTTTGTAACGGCCGACTATTTTTTCTGGTATCAAACCCCAGGTACTGCGGAGGTCTTCGTCTAGTCGATCGATCTCGGCTTCTGGAGTGCCGGCTTTCATTACAATAATCATATTTTTTTTGCCTTTTCTGTTGGGCTAAACTACGGATGATGACTCTGATGCACTGAGAAAAATAGATGCAATGGCGATCGAGAATCTATTTATATCAGTATTATTAGCATTTTTGTGGGGCGGGTTCTTATTCCCTCCCCAAATACAAACTCTAGATGGTTAACAGCTTAGTTTTTAGCTAATGACTAATAACTAATAACTAATGACTAATGACTAACTTTTTGGCTTCGCGGCGCGCCACGCTTCTCGCATCCGTCCAAAATTGGTATTAAATTCTTCCCACCCCAGAGTGCTTCCTGAAACTTCTTCATCCCAGGAAGCTGAGAGGACTCCGTAGCTTAATCCCAGAACGCCTAGACCAAAACAGCCCATGCTTACCAGCAATACTGCTGTGTTGGGCAGATCGAACAAGCCGTTGCTGACTACCAAATAGCTGACAAAAAATGTGGAAATTCCCAATAGAGTAGGTATGCCGCAGAATACCCCTATCCGAGATATCATGCGTTGGCTGACTGCTTCTGGGATGGATTGCGCCTGTTTTCCGGTTTTGTTAGCTTTCGGCTGCTTTTCGGCAGAATCCGACTCTAAGGCTACGCTTGCTTGGGGTTCTGGGGGCTTTTTAGGCGTTTTTTTACGATTTGTTGCCGGTTCAAAGGGCAAGCGCTTGCGGGGTGGTTCGGAGGACATATTTTATCTCTAACCTGAAATCTCGAACATTTTTCAATAAGTCTTGGTGTTTGTCCAAGATTAAAGAATATTGTCGCAAATTTTGGCTTTGGTGTTTAGCCGCGAATGCCTAGGCGGGCAATCAATGCTTTGTAGCGATCGGCATTTTGCTTTTGGATGTATGCCAGCAGGCGCTTGCGGCGGCTGATCATCATCATCAAACCGCGCCGGGAGGCGAAGTCTTTTTGGTTGATTTTCAGGTGGGCGCTGAGTTTGGTGATGCGATCGGTCAGCATGGCGACTTGGACATCTGCTGAACCGGTATCGGTTTCATGGGTTTGGAAGTCGCCCATGATTTCTTGTTTGCGCTGTTGTGTAAGAGCCATGAATTGATTTTAGTTTTTTTTGTACGATTGTCACAATCTCCAATGTTATCACAGGCGAAGCATAATAACGATAAAATTTTTGCCACGGATGGGTTTGTTGACCCGACCGAATTTTGGTTTTTATTCCCGGTTTTTGGATGTTGTAGGGGATTATCGGCTCAAATAGGCGATCGCCTCACGTATCCAATCATCGGCATTACCTTTGGCGGACAAAGTGCTGTCTTGACTGAGGGTTTGCAGCGCTTGCAAGACTTCAGCCGCAGTGTATCCCATCGCCAGCAGGATCATCTCAACTTCTTCTTGAATAGCTGGGGGGACTCCGGCGGCGACTGAAGTTGTCAAACCTGCTTGTTGTCGCCATTCGGAGAGTTTGCTTTTGAGCTCCAGGGCGAGACGTTCTGCGGTTTTTGTACCCACACCCGGTGTTTTGGCGAGGATGCGGGTGTTACCGCCGACGATCGCCTGGACTAAATCTTGTAATCCTAAAGTATCGAGAAGTGCGATCGCTAGTTGAGCACCGACACCGCTGACACTCGTCAACTGCCGAAACAAATCGCGTTCGGCCGCGCTGCCAAAACCGTACAATACGATTTGGTCTTCTTTAACTTGCTGGTGGGTAAAAATTTGGGCGACTTCGCCGGAGGCTGGCAATTGACCGGTCACGCGGGGCAAAATTTGGATTTCATAGCCGATTTGATTGACTTCGAGAGTCAGGATGACGCGGTTGCTGCCTTTGGCGATATCGGCTACTGTGCCTTTGAGATAGCTAATCATAGAGTTAATAATACACCGCTATTGGTTTTCGTCAAACTCGGCGATGATGTTGCGGATTTCGTTGAGGCTGATATCTGTTCGATCTGATTTTGAGTAAATGGTTAACAAAAGTACGCTGACGGGCGATTCAATCTGATAAATCATGCGATACCCTGCACTTTTCCCTTTTTGGATGTTGCTGTTTTTCAATCGGACTTTTAAGATGATATAATCTTCGCCCATTCCGGGAATGCGATCGCCAATAAAATTGCCAGCCTGTATTTGTTCAATTACGGGCTGGACATCATTGCGGATACTGCGATATCTTTTCGCGAGGGCATACAAATTTGCTTCAAAGTCATCCGCAAATCCGATCGTGATTGCTTCGGCTTCATTCGGCATCGATTCTCTCCCACAGTTCAGAGATTGGTCGGGTTTGTCCGGCTTTGGCTTGCTGCAACGCTCTTCTGAGACTGGCTTTTACTTCTTCAACTGGAGTATCGTCGGGGTCGTCTTCATCTTCATCTGTAGGTTCCTGAAAAAGGACGATGATTCGCACGCGGCCGGGAGTTTCTGCGGTTAAAGGTCGATCGAGAATTAATTGACCTTTTTCGTCGATCGTTCCTGTGACTTCAAAGGCTTTCATTTGTTTCTCCTGAATTTTTTTAAATTAATACTATTATATAACCCTGTTCGAGTTCGAGCGATTTTGTTATTCTCAAGTCAAAATAAGCTGCTGTTTAACCAAAGACAAATCCGTCTTACCAAAATTCACAACCAAAGCCACATTGAAATTTTCCAACGATTTGACAAACCACATAATTTCATTAGAAGTTTTACCTTCATAGTGATTAAACAAAATAGAAAATCGCTTTTCCAACTCTGGTTTGACTTTTCCCGAAAGCAGTACAATTTTCAGCAGTAAACCCATTGTCCTGCTGGCGCCAAGATTGTAAACCAAGTCGTAAAAAACGTAGTGGCTGGGATGTTGAGAATTTTCCACTACTAAGAAGTTGAACAACTGGTGGCAAGTCCGAACTAACAATAAATTATTGAATTTCACCGAATCATTTTCTCGCAATGTATTTTTGATTTGTTTGTACAAACGGTCATTAAATTGACGCCCGCCGTATTCTGGCTCGATCGACGATATTAAATATTCATATAAATTTACTTTAAATGAGCCGTAAGATGGAGTTTGTCTGGAATCTCTCAGGAAAAATTGAGCCGCTTCTTTGTAGCTGCGATCGCCTGCTACTTTTCCCGCAAATTCCCTGACCGCTAAGTGCAGTTCTGCATCGTTCAAAAGTGTGGGATTAGCTGCCCGCTCCACAATTCCTATTTCTGTATTTCTCGGCTCAACCAAATAATTTAAATATTGAGACAAATGTGTTTCAAATTGTCGCTGTCTTTGAAATGCCAGTTTTTGAATGGTTTGTTGGTCTTCCTCAATGCTGCCCTTGCTCAGTAGAGAATAGCCGTACAAATAAGGATACCGACATATCAATTCGCCCAAAGGAGAATCTGTATCTTGTGTCTGCGGTTCCGCCTCTCTATCTAAGGCTTTTACTAAGCGCTCTATGGTCTGAAATTCTTCACTTTTAGTAAAGAAAGCTATTTGTTCTTGCAAGCGCTTGACTATGTAAAATTCCGTCCCAAATCGGGGAGAAGCCTGCTTGAATAAAGCTACCAACTTGGCGATCGCGAACTGGTTGTGTGATTGCAATTGCCAGCGGTTGATCGGGATGTAGCAGCAGCGGTGGAGGATATATTTAAAGTGCTGATCCAATCGCTTGACGGAGACTATACTGTACAAAGTTGCTTCAATCTCTCGATCGGGATAGCCCATGCCGTCGATAAATAGCTTTCGGAACCGCTCGATCACCTGTGCGGGGGATTCTGTTTCCACGCAGGAAACGATGTGATCGTACAATCTCTGTTCGTTGCTGCCAGTTGGAACACTATCTGAGGGCGGGGTCAGGATGCTGCTGTCTGCATCTGTGTCTATGCTGCTGTCTGCAACTGGTGCGACAACCACTGTCGGTTTTTCCTCAAAAGTTCGATCGGGATTCAAGAACCAATAGTGTTCTTGGCTTAATTGTTTGTTCGCAGCCCAATCCAAAGCTGACTGCAAACTTTCTCCTGTCAATAACAGCGATTCATCTTCGCGGTCTGAAGCCAGCCATGCTGATAGCGCGGAGTGGTAGGGAGCCAATTTCCCCAGCTCTTTTTCCACCCAGAATCTATTAAAAACTGACTGATAAATTAGGTTAGAAACTATTAATTTACCGTGAGACTTAACCACCAGTCCTGACAGTTGCAATTCAATTTTTTCGGGAGAGTAATCTGCTGGTACTCCCTGCGATTCCCCCGGTTTAGTTGCCTTGATCGGTTGCAAAGCTTCCTGGTACAGCGTTAACAGCCGCGTGAGGTCGCAGTGGCTATGGAAAATGCGATCGCGAATTGGTATTAAATGTTGGGGTTCGTCTTCTTCTTCCCAATTTTTAATAATTCTGTGTTTGACCAGTTTTTCAACCTGATGAGCTTCGGCATTTCTGCCAATAAAAAGTCCGTATTCAAGTACCAAGTGGCAAATTTTTTGAGTTAAAAACGGTTGGCCACCCGTCCAAGCTAATATTTCTTGGAGCACTTTTTGGGGGCGAAAAGCTTTGAGAGCCAATCCTTTTGCTAGCGGCAAACTTTCGTGCAGTTGGAATCGACTTAAATGAATCTGCCGTCCAATATTAAAAGGGTTGCATCTTGGATCTCGGATCAATTCTGAGGGGGCTGCTACTCCCATAACAGCAAAAGTCAGGCGATCGTATTCCGGTTGCTCTGCCCGCTTGGAGTAACAAGCTCGGATCAAGGCAAAAAAATCGCTGGTATTGAAATTTAGGCTGCTGATGCTGTCAATGTCATCTATGAAAATTACCAGATTTTGCTGAAGTGACTTGAGCAAAACTTTTTCGAGAAATATCTCCAATCGCTGCACCGGCGATAGCAGTTCGCGATCGTTCCACCACTTGATGGCATCAAACCTGTTTGTGATGTGTAAACTGCTTGCCATGCGGTACATGATTGCGCCATACCACTTTTGGGGGGAGATATCAGGGCTGCTGATGCTTCTCAAGTTGACGGCGGCAAAAACTGTACCTTCGGCTTGCAATCTTTTGGCCGTTTGCACTAGCAGGCTGGACTTTCCCATTTGCGGCGCACTCAACACGTAGCAGAAATCTCCGGCTTTGAGTCCTTCGTAGAGTTCGCTGTCGGCCGATCGCCTGACATAGGTGGGCGCAGCGGCAGGCAAATATCCTCCGACTTGATAGTGGTACGTTGAGTTGAGTTCTGCTGTCATCTGGGAATTCATCAAGATTTTACACCCCTATGCTGTGCGATCGAAAGGTTACAAATTGGAAGTATTGCCCGCTTATAGCATTTTAGATTTTAGATTTTAGATTGGGGAATGACTTATTCAATAAGAGTTTGGAGTTTGCCTAGAGTTGGGAGTTGGCCTGTTGCATTTGCATTGTTTTTTTTGAATCGGCCTTACTACGGTGGAAAATTTTTGTTCCTCTTTCTCTATTGTCTACTAGCTCAGCTTTTTCCTTGTCAATCTTTACCGTATCTTTGCAAGCGTTCGTCCCAAATCCTACGATCGGCTGAATCCTACCTCGACCCTTGATTTTTTACACTCGTTCACATAATTAGATGAATTTTCACTCTCCTCGGATTGAAAACGCTCAAACGCCCTTTTTTTCACATTTTTTTACAATAATACTTTAAATTTCACCCGGTGGTATGATGTGGGCAGGGAAACTCCTAACCCGAGCTCCGTCAACCTTCTGCCTTCAAATCCGCTTGCCGGATGCCGGAGAAAAACGCGCTCGCAATGGCTGCCAATAAAAAACCCCAGCGTTTTGCTGAGGACTGCTTGAGTGGGAGATATCGTTAATCTGCGTTTTTTTAGTTGACTTAGATTGCATGGAATTCCATGCTGCTGACATTCCCCGGGCTTTCGCGTTCGGGGATTCCTAAGAACAAACTTTTCAGGATGCATCCACAAAAAGTTTAATTCTTAAAGGCTTTGTCAGTACCAGGCTAACCACTTACTCAACTATAAAAGTTAAGTCGGTGGCTAATTGTAGAAGATGCGCCCTGATGGCTTAACTACCCGATGGATTAGCACCCTGATGGCATAACTCCCTGATGGATCGACGCCCTGATGGCTTTCGCTCCACTACCCAAAAAATTCGGGTTGATGGATGATCGTGGACATTAGTAACACGTCACTTCCGGCGTTTCCGATCGCAAGCGGGTGTGCCTGTCTGAATTGATTATGGCAGGCAGATTTATCAGAAGACAAGTGGGCTATTGCATCAACCCATTTCTGACAGATCGGGTTAGCCAAAAAGTGTCAATCTACGCAAATCAGGGTCATCGAACATGAAAAACAGCATCTTAGTATTAGGGGTAATTGCCTCGGCTGGCTTCGGCTTTTTCCAGGCAGGCAGCACCAGCGCTTTAGCGATCGCCCCACAACATTCATCAGCCAGCAGTTTGACGGCTTGGGAGAGTCGTCCCGACTTTAACTACACTGGAACGAATGAGGATGGGGAGCAAGAAGAGGTAAAAACGCGTAAAGGCAGGAAATAGGCGCTATTGTGTCGTTCGCTCTGATGCGGTTGTGGTTGTAGTTGTGGTGCTTGTTGTCCCAACCGCCTCTGATCGAGGTAGTTAAAACTCGATCCCAAGATCGGTCTACCTAATCCCAGGGGTGGGGATCGGTTTCAGAGAACGGTGGATGGGAAAATAAATAGGTAAGGCGAGTCTGTCGGTGGAGTTTCCCCGCCTATCAACTTCCTTACCTTCTGATGTTCGGGATTTGGATCTGGCACAATCGTATTTCATCTCGTAAAAACCCAATGGAAAATACTCTCGAAACTACCCGCAGACAGCGCGTATTGACAAGAACCCAGGAACGGCGTCAGGCAACACCCAAAGAAAAACAGTTAATTCATCTGCTAGCCAATATGGCTTGCAGTTTGATTAAATACGACTACAAACACGCAGCGGGCAAGGGTACTCTTCCGCCTTCGGAAAGCAAGCGTTTAGCAGAATGGCACTACCTGCGAGTTCAGCAAATTCGCCGGATCGAACGCTCATTGGAGCCCGTAGCGACCCTCAAGCGCGTGTACTACAAGAGCATCCTCAGTCCGAGAGATCTGAAGTCTTTGAAACTTCTGTGGCTGGAGGAGGACAAAAACCGTGTCAAACGGGTCGATCCTGAGTTGGACGACATCCTTAGCGAAGCTTTGGATCGGGGAGATACTTTAAAACAGCTATTTCATTCGATCGAAGTCAAAGAACGCACCTTTTCTGCAACTCCTCGCCCCGGCGCCGTGCCGCTGTGGGTCAAAGAGTGGGAAGACTCTGAATATGACATAAACTTTTTTCCGCCTTCGTTCTCTGCATGGGTTTCGATCGTGGACGACTAGGTTCAAGAAAAACTCTTCACCAATGGCATCAATCGTAAAATTCAGATGGTAGACGGATTTGCTATTGCTGCCATTGGTGAAGAGGGTGGGGGCGTGAGGCAAAACTAGGCGGCGTTGCGCGCAGGCATGTGAGTACAGAGAAGTGAATCGGAGTCAGTACCATTGTACAATGGGGGAAAACCAGGGCTTCAGCTAATCGCTGATAGCTGATAGCTGATAGCTGATAGTTTCTCATGACTGACTCGATTTCTACTTCTCCTCTAGACTCGGCGGCCGATACAGCCGAACTCCGCTCTCAGTTGAGGTCGGGTTCGGAAAAAACTCAACTGCAACTGCTACAACAACAAATAGCAGATTCCGGTTGGGATGTATTGATGGAATTTTTATTAGAGCGCAAGTCAGAGGAACCGACTGCGGTAATGGGTAAGGCTTACCAAATTCTTTACAGTGCTAATTCTCCGAGAGCGGCGGAGTTTTTGCAAGCGAATTTTCCGACTGGGGTTGTGCCGCTGATCTCGGACTCTAACGTTGATTACACTCCGCTGCAACAATTATTGGCGTTACAGGAATTTCAAGAAGCCGATCGCTTGACTTTAGACAAGCTTTGTGAATTGGCGGGTGATACAGCTTCCGTGAGAAAGTGGCTGTATTTTACGCAAGTTGAGAGTTTGCCCGTGGCGGATTTGCAAACAATTAATACCCTGTGGAAAGTTCATTCCGAAGGCAAATTTGGATTTTCAGTGCAGCGGGAAATTTGGCTAAGTTCTGGCAAGAATTGGGATAAATTGTGGCCGCTAATTGGCTGGAAGAAGGGGAATAATTGGACGCGGTATCCGCAAGAGTTTATTTGGGATTTGAGCGCGCCGAGAGGGCATTTGCCGCTGTCGAATCAGTTGCGGGGAGTACAGCCTTTTGCGGCTTTGATGGCTCACCCTGCCTGGTTGAAGTGAATGGTTTTGGGGCTTTTGGAGAATGTGGGGCGGGCTGGATGTTCTGCCCGAAATTTGTTGGTGTGGGTTCTGACGGTAACACCCGTGAGAACATAGATAGGGCTTGCTGAGGCGTTGCACAATTAAAGGATGATATTGAGGTTATATCAGGTTCGGGTCATTTGTGACAAGTTAAGAAAAAGTGCAAATTGTCAAGGGGGTACACAAAAAAAGATAAAATAGGATGAAACATTGACCTGGCAGGCAGTTGAGCCATAATTGAACCAGTTATGATTCGCACAAAAAGAATCAACCGAGACCATGCGAAGAAAAAAAATCGTCCCCAAGTAGAAAATGAAGCGATCGCGAATCACCTGGAAGATTTATTAATTCCGGCAATGGCTGCCCAAAAAACTTTTTATCGCCAACTAAATTTAAGAGATAGGATTCTAACACTACCATTAATGATAGCAGCAATATTGAGTCTCTTATGGTGAGACGTAGCAGGAGTAACAGAATTAACCAGATTATTAAATAGAGAAGGATTTTTATGGTGTCAGCCACAAGAGATTAGTCAACAAGCATTATCACTGAGATTTTTAAGTTTTCCAGCAATTTTATTTGAAAAAGTATTTAAAGAGTTGCTGCCTCATTTTCGCCAAGAATGGATGCTGAGAAAATCGAGACCTTTACCAGATAGCGTACAATTTGGTAAGGATTCAGGTCAAAAAAACTTCAGTGGCGGCATCTGGTAAAATAAACAAATGAAAAAGCCCGCAGCCACCAGACACAAAGAAAAAACCCAAATCGAGCAGTTGAGCCAAGCTGAACTGGTGGAAATGGTGTTGGGGCTGCAAAAAATTATTGAAGAATTGCAAGAGAAACTAGCCATTGCTACGGGAAAAAGTCGAACAACCAGTCAAACTTCATCAAAACCTCCATCAACGGATCTGCTCCAAAAACCAGAGAAACCAACAGTCAAACCAGAAGCAGACCAGAAAAAGAAGCCCGGTGGACAACCAGGTCATCAGGGAAAAACCCGAAAAGGGTTTGGACGAGTAGACAGAACAGAAATTAGCTCACCCAGTATCTGTCTTAATTGTGGTAGTCAAGAATTAAGTGAAGTAATTAACATCCACAGACAGCAAGTAGCAAGTCTAGTAGCAAAACCAATTGAAGTCGTCGAATATCAGACACAATCGTGTAAATGCCTCGAATGTGGCGCTGTAGTTAGAGGAGAACAACCCTTGGGAATAGTTCCAGGGCAAGACTTGAGCGTTAATCTGCAAGCACTATTAGTTTGGCTGGGGAATTATGGGCATCTTTCTTACGCAAAGCTGACTGAGTTGTTGTGGGAACTCGGCAGGATAGAAGTGGGAGTCGGAACACTCCAAAAAACCAATCAACGAGTAGCAGCAGCAGCAGTAAAGCCAGCGATTAATGCGCTGTGGGAATGGGCCGGGGTGCAATCAAATGTTCATGTAGATGAAACCCTAAGAGTGTGTCATGGGGGTTAAAGAATGGCTATGGACGGCTAGTGGAGAAGGATTCTGTTTATTTCATGCTGCAGATACCAGGGGGCGGGTGGAATTAGAAACCATGCTGGGCAAAGAATTTGCGGGAGTCTTAAGCTCAGATGATTTCAGCGTTTATAATGGCGGGAACATCGCAGCCCAACAGAAGTGTCTGGCTCATTTACGACGGCATTTCAAGAAAGTGCTGGGACTTCCCGGCAACAATAATGCAGCAGTCGCTCAAATATTTCTGTCATTAATTGATGAAGCTTTTATCGCCCATGAGTCCTGGCGAAAGACGAAGGAGCAACTTACCTACGACTCCTGGGCAACTGATTTCAAAATACGATTGAATAAAGCCCTTGCCACTTGGTTGAACCAAGTTGGTTATGCCACAGGTTTGTTACTCAAATCCTTACGGGATAAGGCAAAACAGTGGTGGTATTTTCTGGATAACCCCTCGGTGCCTCCTGATAATAATAAAGCCGAACGTTCCCTACAGCTAGCTGTCACGAAACGGAAAGTTTCTGGCGGCTCTCGTTCCATAAAACGATTTGAGGAAACGGCTAATCTGCTGAGTGTGATTCAAACCTGTCGTTTTCAAGCTCGTTCAGTAATGGCTTTTTTCCGTGATGCTATTTCTGCCCATTCTTGTGACTTGGCTCGGCCTGAGCTTATTCCCCTTTTGCAGACCTGAATCCTTACACAATTTGCTTGAAAAAACTTTGAAAATATCTGGATAGCTGATGCTTCAACATTAGAAGCATTATTTCGGAAACTAGAAAGTTTATCAGATGTGCCAATTGGTCAATTAGCGGGAAAAATTGGAGTAATCATAGACCTAGTAACTCATCTTCCCGAAGAAGTTTGGTTTTGGACAAATCCGAAACAAGCAGATACTCATGTTCGAGGAAGATTTACTGAAAACAGTTAAGCCCAAAACCTTGCTGTTATTGGATAGAGGCTTCTATCACTTCGCTTTTTGGTCACAACTAATCGAGCAAGAGATTGGATTTATTACTCGGATAAAGAAAGGTGCATCTTATCAAGTGGAACAGGTATTAACTAATACTTACGACCTCAAAGACCAGATAATTAAGATAGGTGCAGGCACAAAAAAAACACCAGCTCTGACGATAAGATTAGTACAAATACGTTCCCAAAATTCCTGGCGTTATTATCTAACAAGTGTTCGAGAACCCGAAATATTACCACCCTATGTAGTAGCAGATTTATATCAAAGACGCTGGCGAATTGAAGAGGCGTTTTGTACAGTTAAAAGATTACTAAATTTCAGCTACTTATGGACAGGCTCGTCAAATGGCATTAAGCTACAAATCTGGGGTAGTTGGCTCTTTTATGCGGTTTTAATAGATTTAGGAGATGCTATTGCGGATGAATTAGGAGTCCCGCTGGAACGTATTTCTTTAGAAATGATTTATCGGGGGATGGGCTCTTCTGGGTTTGAGGGGATTAATGTATAATGAGATACAATGAATACGTGGTGATAGGCATGGACTTGCATCTTGATAGGTTGCTAAATTTACCAAATACAACCATCGAAAGTTTTACGGAAGAAGAAAATAAAATTATTCTAAAGCTGAGATTCTTACATGATGAAGCTCCTTGCCCCCATTGTAATAGGCAGAAGACATCTCCGAAAACAATCAAAGCCTCTGTATAGTTAAGTTGTAAGGATTCAGGTCTAAAAGTGGGGAACAAGAGAAGGCATCAAAAAGTTACAAGAATGGGCAGATAGAGCATCCCGGAAAAAAGCCATTGCACTTTTACCTTGAAACCGACAAGTCTGAATCACTGATAACAAATCAGCAGTTTGTTCAAACCGAGACATCGATCGGGAACCGCCAGATACTTTACGTTTAGTCACGGCTAATCGTAGAGAGCGTTCAGCTAAATTATTGTCAGGGGGAATGGATGGGTGGTCTAAAAAATACCACCATTGGTGAGCTTTCTCACGCAACGAACGCAGTAACAGTCCAGCAGCATGACCCACCTGACCTTGCCAAGTATTTAACAATGCTGCCAGTCTGGTCTTAAAGTCCCTCGCCCAAGCATAATAATCGATTTCTTCGGGGTGAGAGCGCCATTTTCGATGTTGTCGAAATGCCTCATCAATTAAATCCAAGAATTCCTTGGCGACAACTGTGTTGTTACCGTGACCCAGAAGCAGAACTTTCTTAAAATGTCGTCGTAGATGGGCTAAACATTTCTGTTGCGCTCCCACCTCAACACCGTTATATACGCTAAAATCATCAGAACTCAACACTCCTGCAAATTCATGCCCCAGCATGGTTTCTAATTCTGAGCGACTGCGAGTGTCGGCAGCATGAAACAGGCAAAAATCTTGACCTGTGGCTGTCCACAACCATTCTTTGATGCCCTTGACACACCACGGGGTTTCATCGACATGGATGTTAGGTTGTAACGGTGCCCATTGCCATAAGTCTTCAACTGCGGGCTTGACAGCATCAGCTACCCGCGCGTTGGTTGCTTGTAAAGTACCTATGCCAATTTCAATGCCACCTATTTCTCGCAGCAATTCTTGTTGTTTTTCATAGGATATGTGGCCATAATTACCTAACCATACCAATAATGCTTGTAGGTTGATAAGTAGTCAGACAGAATTAATTACAGAAATACATAGTATAATGATATTTCCGGCAAAATTATGAGTTAATTACAGT